>NZ_JBITPN010000060.1:0-139283 GCF_050467985.1 Brevibacillus sp. NRS-1366
GTGGAGCTCTTCCAGCGTTTCGTTCAAATGGGCTTCTGTTTGCTTAGAGCTTTCGAGTTCTTGACGCAGCTGCTCGAGTGTCATGCTCCAATCTGTATCCTGTGACGCATAATTTGCAATCGTCTCTTCATGCTGGTTGAGAAGCTGTTCGTATTCCGTTTCTTTTTGTGAGTAGGTCTCCAGTTGCCGGTGGAGCTCTTCCAGCGTTTCGTTCAAATGGGCTTCTGTTTGCTTAGAGCTTTCGAGTTCTTGACGCAGCTGCTCGAGTGTCATGCTCCAATCCGTATCCTGTGACGCATAATTTGCAATCGTCTCTTCATGCTGGTTGAGAAGCTGTTCGTATTCCGTTTCTTTTTGTGAGTAGGTCTCCAGTTGCCGGTGGAGCTCTTCCAGCGTTTCGTTCAAATGGGCTTCTGTTTGCTTAGAGCTTTCGAGTTCTTGACGCAGCTGCTCGAGTGTCATGCTCCAATCCATATCTTGTGACGCATAATTTGCAATCGTCTCTTCATGCTGGTTGAGAAGCTGTTCGTATTCCGTTTCTTTTTGTGAGTAGGTCTCCAGTTGCCGGTGGAGCTCTTCCAGCGTTTCGTTCAAATGGGCTTCTGTTTGCTTAGAGCCTTCGAGTTCTTGACGCAGCTGCTCGAGTGTCATGTTCCATTCCGTTTCCTGCGATACGTAATTCGCTATGGTGTCTTCGTGCTGCTTGAGAAGCTGGGCGTATTCCGCTTCTTGCAGACGATGCGCCTCCAGTTGCCGGTTGAGCTCTGCCAAGGTTTGGTTCCATTGTGCTTCGGTTTGCGGAATTTCGTCCAGACGACGGTACAGCTGTTCCACCGTTTCGTTCCATTCCAGTTCCTTTTGCTGATAATTTTCCAATTTTTGGTTCAATTCGTTTGAAATCTTGTTCCATTCCCTATCCTTCAACTGAAAGTCACTGACCAACCCGTCGTGTCGGTTAAGAAGTTCTTCGTATTCCTTTTCTTTGATCTGGTACGCATCAAGCTGGCGATTTACTTGGTTCAAGGTCTCGTTCCATGTTGCTTCCCGGGACTGATAATCTCTGATGGTACTGTCCTGTTGTTTGAAAAGCAGCGTGTATTCTTCTTCTTTATTCCGATACGCATGAAGCTGGTGGTTCAATTGTTGCAAGGTTTCGTTCCATGTTGCTTCCTGGGACTGGAATCGCGCGAGAGCTTCGTCTTTTTGCTTCAATATTTGCTCGTAATTGCTATTTTGTTGCGACTTTTCCGCTTCTCGCAATTTCTCCTTCATTTGTTCCAGATGTTGTTCCCATTTCGCTTCTTTTTGTTTGTAATGGGAGATCGCCGTTTCCCGTTGTCCTAGCAATTTTTCGATACTTTCCACTTTGTTTTCCAATTTCTCAACTAAAGCGTTGGAGCGCTTTGTCGCTCGGTTTAATTCTTCTTCCTTTAATTGGTGAGCCTGTATCGCATTATTCAACTGCTCCAACTGTTTGGAGTACCATTGATCTCGTTCGTGGTACTGATGCAGCTGTTCTTGCAGATCTTGGTTATCATTGCTCAATTGCATAGCTTTTTCTTCGTAGTAATGGGCCTGCTGCTTCAGCAAGAGAAGCTTTTCTCTCCCAGGGCCTGCGGCTTTGCTGGAACTTGTCGCTTTGCTGGAGCTTTTCTTTTTTAGAGCCACACTCGTCCCTCCTTTTTTGTGTGTGTTCCCCTATAGACATATGTAATAGGGAAGGATGTGTGCATGCCCTAAGGGAGAAGAAGGCTCTTCCTTCCTTGAGCTGACGCTATTCTGCTTCAAAATAGGACCTTATGAGAGAAAGAAACAGGAGAAGATTACTCTTCTCCCGTCCGCTACGCTTTCCTCTATGCAATTATGG
Source organism: Brevibacillus sp. NRS-1366 (assembly GCF_050467985.1). Taxonomy (NCBI): domain Bacteria; kingdom Bacillati; phylum Bacillota; class Bacilli; order Caryophanales; family Paenibacillaceae; genus Brevibacillus; species Brevibacillus sp. NRS-1366. The sequence continues at coordinate 1,868 of NZ_JBITPN010000060.1, forward strand.
GAAGGACGGAGTTGGGATCACATCAGGGAATGTGATGCAATCCTGGACATTGATATTGGCATCGCCGCCACCGTCGGCTGCGACCAGCAGGTTGAAAGGCGTAACGAAGCTCGTGGTTCACCAAATGAACGAGCCGCCGCCGCCGAAAAGACTGTCCGTACCGGCCCCACCTACTAGAATGTTCAATTCCTCACCGGGGGTGACGGGAAAGTCCCCCTGTATCGCTGTACCTCTTCCAGCTGATTCGCCACCGGGACCGGTGGAGCTACCACCTCTAGCCCCTATAGCCCTGATGGTCAATGAGGCCACACAAGGAGGAACGGTAAACGATTGAAGCCCGCCTGTATATGAAAAGGTTTGCGTGGGCATTGTGCATATCTCCTTTCTCAATTGGTTCAAAAGTGATTCACGCAGATTTAGACGGTTGCCATCTATGTTTATGTCTATCCAACAGGATTGGATTGGGCGGAATAGGCGGATAACGGAATTCCGCGAAAGGAAAACGGCAAACAGAGAATCAAAAATTGACTCTTTTGCGAAAAACATGATTGTACAAACAAGACATAAAAAAAAGACGGAAGAAGGTTAAATCTTCTCCCGTCCAAATGCGATTACGGGAAGGACGGCGTCGGAATCACATCCGGGAACGTAATGCAGTCTTGAACGTTGATGTTGGCATCGGATACTTGTTTGACCAACGTGTCAAATACGACCGCACCGATGGCGTTTCTCAGGATCAGGCGGAAGGTATCGAATGCGCCTGGAAGCTCTTGCAGGGTCAGCTCGGCGCTGAGTGTCTCGGTGGTGCCGGTCAGGGTGAAAGTCCGGATACCCGTAGCGGTGATGACCAGCTGCAGGCCGCCGCCAGGGAGGGCCGTGCAAGCAGGCGAGCTGATTTGAACAGGCGTAAAGACAAAGCTGAAATCGCCAAGAATTTCGTCTGTCGGAGTCGGGGTCGGAGTAGTTGGCACCGTATCGACAAACGTATAGGAGAACGTGCTGGCCCCCGGATCGCAGCTCGGGCAGATATCGGCGAGCAATTGCTCTGTCCCTGTTTCTGCCGCCCCGTCGAAGAAGACCGTGGAGTTGGTCAGAAGAGCGTTGGCGGTTCCCTGGCAGTCGCAGTTTCTGCGCGGGAAGAGATCCGGGCACTGAGGCGGGAATGTGATCGGCGGGCAGATGAACGAAGGAGTCGGCGCTGGTACCGGAATAGGCGGGCGAGGCTGACAGAACTTAGCCAGTACTTCCAGCTTGACTTCCGCTTCTACCTGTACCTCCTTGCAGATGACTATCTCCAGTTCCACCATACCGCCTAACAGGACGCTGTTTGTCGGGGTGCAGTCTACGGAAGTGATGCGGCACAGAATATTAGATTCATCCAGCGGCTCTGGCAAGCAAAGCACCATTTCGTCATCAAACTGGATGGTGGCCGGGAATTCGCAGAGCAGCGTGCCATCGGCAAAAATGCGAATCAGAAGGGTGGCGCCGAACAGAAAGCGGACGATCCCGACAGGAACGATGTTTCCGTTGACAATGATGTTTTCGCGCCGGATCCCAATGATGGTGCAGGAAAAGTCCAGGGACTGTGTGGGCTGCGGTTTGGGGATGAGCGGGAACGTCGGGGGAACAATTGGCTCCACGCATTGGATGGTGATGTTCTGACTCGCACGAATCGCTGCATCAACCAACGCTCGGCAATCGTCTGGGATCGGAACCTTGTTCCTATCCCTATTGGCGGCAACTACCCAGTCGTACACCTTTTGGACGCGGATGCACTCTTCCTGCAGGTTGTTTGCCATAGGCTCCGGGGTCGGAATGATCGGCGGTGTTGGTGCGGAAGTGGGAGGTACGGATGGACTTGGAGAGGGGGTAGGAGGAGGCGTGGGCGTACTGATCTTGGCCACAAACGCATCAGCGGGTCCACCCCCATACAGCGTTTGAAAAGCGCCCGGGGTAATGGGAAACGGAATGGGATCCGTTTCAGGACTGCTCGTCAATCCCGTAATATAGGCGTTTCCGAAGTCATCGGCGGCGATCCCGGCACCCGAATCATCTTGCCCTCCGCCCAGGTAGGTGGAGTAGATGAGAGCGGTTCCGCCTGGATTTAGTTTGGCTACAAACGCATCTTCAACTCCTCCGAACGTCGGCTGAAAGGCACCGGGAGTGATGGGAAAGGGAACGGGATCCGTTTCAGGTGTCTGTGTAACTCCCACGACGTAGGCGTTGCCCAAGGAATCGACAGCGATCGCATTTCCGAGATCCAACTGCCCGCCGCCTAGGTAAGTGGAGTAAACGAGCGCATTGCCTGCTGGATTCAGTTGGGTGATGAACGCGTCAAAGCTCCCGCCGAAGGTCGTCTGAAAGGCTCCTGGAGTGATGGGGAAGGGAACGGGATCCGTTTCAGTAGTCTGGGTGGAGCCTGTCAGGTAAACGTTTCCCAAGCTGTTGATCGCGATTCCATTTCCGGAATCGTTTTGGCTTCCGCCCAAGTAGGTGGAATAAAGGAGAGCATTCCCTGCCGAGTTGAGTTTGGTGACAAAGGCATCAGATAAGCCCCCAAAGGTCGTCTGAAAGGCACCGGGAGTGATAGGGAAAGGAATAGGATCTGTTTCAGGAGTCTGGGTGGAGCCTGTCACATACGCGTTTCCCAAGCTGTCAACGGCGATGGAAAACCCTTGATCCAGCTGGCTTCCGCCCAGGTAGGTGGAGTACAGGAGGGTAGTCCCTGCCGCGTTCAGCTTGGTTACAAAGGCATCAGTGATGCCTCCGAATGTTGTTTGAAATGCCCCAGGGGTTATGGGAAAAGGAAGAGCAGCCGTTTCCGGGGTATCCGTGTCTCCCGTTACGTAGGCGTTTCCCGAAGAATCGACGGCGATGCCAATTCCTAGTTCGGGTCCCTCTCCGCCCAAATAGGTGGAATAGAGGAGGGCGTTTCCGGCGGCGTTCAGCTTGGTGATGAACGCGTCTGTTCCGCCTCCGTACGTCGTCTGAAAGGCCCCCGGAGTGATGGGAAACGGAACGGGATCTGTCTCAGGGGTGCTCGTGCTTCCCGTCACGTAAGCGTTTCCTAGGGAATCGACGGCGATGTCATTCCCGAAATCCACTTGCCCTCCGCCCAGGTAGGTAGAGTACAGGAGAGCGTTTCCAGCGGCATTTAGTTTAGTCACAAAAGCATCAAATCCCCCTCCGCCGTAGACGGTTTGAAAGGAGCCAGGAGTAAGAGGGAACGGAACGGGGTCTGTTTCAGGGGTGCTGGTTCCTCCCGTCACGTAGACGTTCCCGGCGGCATCAACGGCGATGGACGAGCCAAGATCGGTTTGCCCTCCGCCCAAATAGGTGGAGTATTCCAAACCGGGGTCGATGATCAAGGGGGAGCTTGGATGATAGTCTTTCCCAATCCGAAAACCTACGACCCATTCTCCATCTTCCTGATGGCCGATCAGAAAGGAGCTGGATACCGATGTCCGCTTGCCGTCGATTTCCTGATAGCTTGCAGGCTTGGCATCGTTGAGTTCCCCGATCTCCGTATGAATCAGAAGGTTTCCTCGCTCGTCCAAAGATAACTCTTTTGCCCCGCGATAGGCAAACTGAATCGCGGATGCGTTCGCACCGGGCTGAACCACAAATTCATACTTGATCTGCTTCTTCTCGCAGCGGAACACAAGATCAATGCCTGGCCAAAGCTGCGGATAGAAAACTTGCTCGAAGGTTGGAATATCGGTATGCCATTTTGCGGGATTATTTCCTTTAAAATAGTTGATTTTCCCTTCTGCCTGCTGCTGGCCGATTGGCTTCACATCCGGATCGGCATCTATAAACCGTAGGGACAAGCGAACTCCGCGGACTTGGGGAGCCTGCTTTTGACGGATAGGGGAAGAAGGCGCCGAATCCATCAGATTGCTGCCGGCTGGTGTCTCCCGAAAGGTAAACAAAACCTCTCCTGGCAGGAAATACGCTTCCTGGCTTGATCCACGCACATAATAATGAATGTTGGGATTCGTCTGACCAACATTCGGAACAAAAAAGGGGGACATATTTCCCATACGTCTCAAAACATGCTGTCTGGTCTCCTCTGTGATGGACATGGTGAAATTCTCCTTTCATATTCCATTTCTTTTTTTCATAGAGAACGGGAGGAGATCGCTCTTCTCCCGTCCCTGTTCCTTCCCTCTATGCAATTACGGGAAGAACGGCGTTGGGATGACATCTGGGAACGTGACGCAATCCTGGGCGTTGATATTCCCATCGGATACGGATTTGACGAGCGTATCGTATACAACCGCGCCGATGGCGTTACGCAGGATCAGACGGAATGTGTCAAAGGCGCCTGGAAGTTCACTCAGCGTAAGCTCGGCACTGAGAGTCTCTGAGGTGCCGGTTGCAGTGAAGGTCCGGATACCGGTAGCGGTGACCACCAGCTCCAGGCCGCCGCCGGGTAAGGCTGTGCAAACAGGAGAGCTGATCTAGACAGGTGTGTAAACAAAGCTGAAATCGCCTAGAATTTCGTCGGTCGGTGTCGGTGTCGAAGTTTTGGTTGTACGAATTAGGCGTAGAAAAAGACGGGAGAAGATCTTTCTTCTCCCGTCCGCTTCGCTTTCTTCTATGCAATTACGGGAAGGACGGTGTTGGGATCACATCTGGGAACGTAATGCAATCCTGAACATTGATATTGGCATCGGGTACGGATTTGACCAACGTATCGAACACAACCGCGCCAATGGAGTTACGCAGGATCAGGCGGAATGTGTCAAATGCGCCTGGGAGTTCGCTAAGGGTAAGCTCGGCACTTAGAGTCTCTGTGGTGCCAGTTGCAGTAAACGTCCGGATGCCAGTAGCGGAGACCACCAGTGACAAGCCGCCGCCAGGAATCGCTGTGCAAGTAGGCGAGCCGATTTCAACAGGTGTAAAGACAAAGCTGAAATCACCTGGAATATCGGATGGTGTTGGTGTCGGAGAGGGTGGAGGTACAATATCAACAAACGTATACGAGAACGTGCTGCTTCCCGGATCGCAACTCGGGCAGATATCGGCGAGCAATTGTTCTGTCCCCGTTTCTGCCACACCGTCGAAGAAGACTATGGAGTTGGTCAAGAGGACGTTGGCTGTTCCTTGGCAGTCGCAGTTTCTGCGTGGGAAGAGATCTGGGCACTGCGGCGGGAACGTGATCGGTGGGCAGATGAACGAAGGAGTCGGAGTCGGCACTGGAATGATTGGACGCGGCTGACAGAACTTCGCCAACACTTCCAGCTTCACTTCCGCTTCCACCTGGATCTCTTTGCAGATGATGACTTCCAGTTCCACCATGCCTCCAAGGAGTACAGTACCAATCGGCATGCATTCGACGGCGGTGATGCGGCAGAGGATGTTGGATTCATCGAGCGGCAGGGGCAGGCAGAGCACGATTTCGTCATCGAATTGGATGGTGGCTGGGAATTCGCACAACAGCGTGCCGTTGGCAAATACACGGATCAAGAGAGTTGCGCCGAACAAGAAGCGAACGATACCGACGGGAACGGTGTTTCCATTTACGATAATGTTTTCGCGCCGGATGCCGATGACGGTGCAAGAAAAGTCCAGCGACTGTGTGGGTTGAGGTTTCGGGATCAGCGGGAATGTCGGAGGAACCATCGGTTCCACGCATTGAATGGTGATATTTTGACCAGCACGTATCGCTGCGTCTACCAGCGGACGGCAATCGTCCGGGATCGGAACCTTGTTCCGGTCTCTGTTGGCGGCAACTACCCAGTCGTACACCTTTTGGACGCGGATGCACTCTTCCTGCAGGTTGTTGGAAATTGGAGGAGATGCAGTCGGAGTAGGCGTCGGTGTCGGCTGTTGGCGACCCTTAATGGGCTTCATGTGATTCACCAGTGTGATCCTTCCTTTCCATGGGTATTTGCTTTTGCATTTACATACTATGGGGGAAACTGGATTTTTGCTTGTCAACGAATGCCTATTTTTAGGTTGTTGTCCAAATAAATGGAATATCCAGACTCAAAACGGAATCTGAAACTTTTGGATAAACCAATCGTCATCATGCTTTCGCCTTGAATGATACCGGATTCGCTGCGCCACAGCGCCGTGCCGTAAAACGTCTTTATCGATTTCCATGGGATTGGAATGGAGAATTAGTTTCTTGCACGCCAAGATTCTGGAATCGTTAAAATGGCTGTACGCCATTCGCAGCATGTTGTAGTACACGTGTTCGTTGGTTACGGGATATGGATGGGATTTACGAAACAGGTGGAGTACTTTCACGGCTGGCTGAACAAAGCATTTGTATCCAAACAGCCATAGTTTGATGGATATTTCGATGTCTTCAAAACCCCATACACGGAATCCGTGATCGAATCCGCCAATATCGGAGAAAACGTTATTCGATACTGCCAAACAGCCACCGGGAAGAATGGCGACCTCGGTGGGATGATTCTGTTGGCGGAGCCACGAAATGCCTAATCGCGGATTCAGTGTCTGACCGTATCCAATGTAAGTTGGGTGATCTGTGGATGCGATTCCTGGCGACACGGCGTCAGCCACTCCGGAACGGATCAGTTCCAGCAACCGGTCAATCCAGTAATCTTCAAAATAGAGATGGGCGTCGCAAAAAATCAAATAGTCTCCTTTTGCATGCTCTGCTCCAAGGTTCCTTGCAGGTGCCGCTCCTATTCCAGTCGTGGTGATCAATCTCACCTTATCCCCATCAACTTTGGGTGCGATAAGCCGGCAACAATGGTCTGTCGAGCCGTCGTCGACCACGATGATTTCAAACGGATAATCAGTTTTCGATTGAAGAGCGGACGTTACCGTATTGTGCACATTTTCTCCTTCATTCTTGGCCGGAATAATGATGGAGACCAACGGCAGCTGCTCAACTGACATGTGACCACTCCTTTCTCCCTTCCATGGTATGCATAGCCCATGGAAGGGGATATCCGTACCTGAGAAATTCGTGACCGTTTCATCACTCCAGGCGTTAGGCACTCATACAATAGACACGGGTGTATCCGAGCATTTGCAAAGGAGTGAGCAGCATGGATGTCGAGGTCTATTATGGCGGGTTACGGGGCGGGACCATGCCGTATACGGTTTTGCCTGCTTTTCGTCTGTTCTGCAAACAGAACGGATTTCAAATAAAGTGGGATGCCAAAAACAAACGGATTGATTTGGATTCGGGACTGAAGGGGAAAATTTGCGTTCTGGCTTTGGGCGGGGCTGCTAGCGAGACTGCCTATGAAAGGGAGATATTGGGCAAAGTGCACAGGTTTCTGTCTGATTTTGGAATTGAAGTGGTACTCTTCGAGAAAAAGTCGGAAATTCCGAAAGACATGGATGTGGCCATCCGCTTCAGCGCAAAAGAACTACGCACGGTAGTGAAACCAAAATTGGAACTGTACCAGAGTGATAACGAGAAGCCCAAAAGCTTGATCAACAGCCTTCAAGTGGAGTTGAAACATACGGGAATCACCTGTGTGTTAAAAGGGCAAAAAGAGACACGTTCCGCTAACGCTTTTTTGGCCATACAATTACATCTCCCCAAAGCCACCGATGCGTCGAGGCGGAAGGCTTACGGAGAAAAAGTTGCATTTTACCTCGCATCAGGAATTCTACGATACTTTCAGGCAGCCCAGCAAATATTGCCAATCTCGTATCTGCCGCCTCACATACTGAAAGAATTCTTTGGCAGCGTATGGAAGGATTCAGTACTTCCTACGGGACATGAAGATGAACAAGAACAAGTATTAGAACAAGGACTAAAAACGGAACTAGAACTAGAACAAGAACAAGAACAAGAACTAGAACTAGAACAAGAACAAGAACAAGAACTAGAACAAGAACTAGAACTAGAACAGGAACTAGAACAGGAACTAGCACAGGAACTAGAACAGGAACTAGAACAGGAGCATGAACAGGACCAGTCTGAACAAACCGAACCGGGGAAGGAAGAACAAGAAGAATCGCTGGAAGAGGCAGCCTTACTTGATGAAGAAAAACAAACGCTGGATGAAAAGCGGATAGAGGCGGAAGTGTTCTTTGATTACACCTTATTCCATTCTGATGCGGAGCACAGGCCGTTTTTACTCATGGGAAACTTGTATGTAAAAAACACGGGGACGGAAAACTTGATCAATCCTATTGTTTGCCTTCGCGTGTCTCCTGTCGAGAGCATCAAGCTTGGCGGGCAAATCCTACCGCCCAATCTGGTGGAAACCATGGGCGTGCAAAGCTCGGCAGGAATCAAAGGATGGAGATACCTGGAGGATGACTGGTTTTCACGGGCACAAGAGCGAGGGGAGTACTGGATTGCGCCCATTCAGCCCATAATCATTGCGCCGAAAGCGACGGAGCCTTTCCAAAACTTCCAGATTTCCATCAAGAAACCAGAAACCGGGAACACGGTTTCCGTTGAAGGGGTTGTCCTGTTTAACGAACAGGAAGTCCATTTTCCGGCAAACAACCGGATCGCCATTTCGTTCTGATTCCCCAAAAAAATAAGCCATCGCTCTCCGAAAGCGATGGCTACTGCTTATCTTCTTCCCTATTCGATGAACATTTGCACGAAGGTTTTGCCGTATGGACCTCCGTCCGCAATGGCAACAGTTGTAGGAAGGATTCAAGATGTTCGCGCGGTACCCGGAAGAATCCATCAACATCTTATGTCCTGCGGCAACTGTCGAGTTCTGGGCAAGATTTTCGGCTGCCGAACGATTTCATCATCTGGAATGGCGATCCATAAATAGGTGAGGTGTGGCTGAAGTAGCCGTTTTTCACCAAATCCTGTGCTTTTACTCGCGCGACATTTTCCAGCTTCATGTCGACTTGAAGAGGGGAAAGTCCGTTATTTGCGGGCTTCTTATTCACAAGCTGAATCATTTCTTTCTCATCTGCCGTAGAGTCGGAAGGCAGTGGTACTTGAGAATCAGGTTGCTGCGGAGTACTTGGCTGTCTGGTTTCATTACGGTATCTTGTTTTTTCAGCTTGGCGTATTGTTGCTCGATCTTCTCAAGCGTTTTCTTGTCCACCTTCAACTTATAGTCGAAATTCAAGGCGGCAAGCATCTTTTCCACTTCTTGCACTTGGGCATTACGCATCCCGTTTTTCAACGGGGCAAACGATGCTTTGGCATAAGCGGGTTGTCCGATTGTGGAGAGCGAGACGAACAGGGAAAGGGTTGCTGCAATCTTCGGAATGTTGCGATTGATGGCATCACGCCTTTCGCTGGTTTGTCGCCCCAAATGTTACTAGAGTCAGGTTTAAAAAAACAATGCACATATATTGGAAAGGGATGGAGAACAAATGTATGATCTGTCATGGATGGACTTGGCGATTCTGATATTGGCCAGCTTTCGCCTCACTCACTTGATCGTCTTTGATGAAATCACGACGTTTCTTCGAGAACCATTTTTTACCGTTACGTATGAGGTGGATTCGGCAGGACAGGTCGTTCGGAACACCCATTTCAAGGGAAGTGGTTTGCGACAGTGGATCGGAAAGCTGCTCAGTTGCCACTGGTGTGTGGGAATTTGGTCAGGTGTAGCCATCGTAGCGCTATATTTTTATGTACCGGCTGCATACCCCCTCCTGCTGATTTTGGCGATAGCGGGGGCAGCGGCCATGATTGAGACGAAGATGTATTCGGGATGAGGGAGTCCCGGTACCATCATCTCTTGAAAAAGCCTTGGCTTCTTTTGAAATATGCTGCTTCTTCGGTAGTAAGGGGCATCACCTCGTCTACGATATAACAGATCATCCGGTTTTGGCCACTTGGATCCTTCATGAATTTAGAAGCAAGGATGTCTACTTGATTCTCAGGTATACTTGTGTTAAGAGGAATGTCCCAAACGAAGAACGGCGAAGATGCCATGTAGGTTCCGACCGCTGACCCGTTTACAAGAGCATTGCACGGAAAATGGATCGGTTGTCCGCCGTGGATGGACTGGGTTCTGCCTTTCACAAGCAAAGTGGTAATGCCCGGATCCGTTTGAACGCTGATTCTGAACAAGGGTGGAGCCCATAAATCTCCGTACCGGTTCATGCTAGTGATCTTGTCCGGATGTCCAAATGAGGAGGGGATATTTGTCTGCCCGACATTTACCGGAGGAGACTGAACCGCCTTTTTCCGGTAGTGCGGGGCATGTCTCAACCAGGTAGGGGAGACGGATCCATAATGTTTTTCCACCGTCATAAGGACTTCACTGATTCCAACCGTATTCCATTGGGTTGCGGTTTTCGTCGTGCTGTAGACTCTTGCGTTGGCCAAAAAATCATTGACATAGGCAATGGTGTGGTTTTTGGCAATCCGGATCCAGAGGTCATAGTCCATGCAAAAATGGAGTGTTTCATCCACTCCGTCCATTTCTTGAAATACGTTTTTCCTGATAAAAGCGGCGGGCTGGCAGATGACACAACCGTGGTACAAGTTGTTGTAATCCGCAGGAGTGACATGTAGCGCCGTCTGCACTTGGCTGTGTTCGTTTATGACATAGCATTTTCCGTGCGCCATGCCGCAATCGGGACGAGTTTGTAGCGCCTGGACCGCCTTTCTGATCGCACCCGGCTGATAGGTGTCGTCCGAATTCAACCAACCGATAATTTCTCCCCGCGCCATGGTCAAGCCCTTGTTGATGGCGTGGGACTGCCCACGATCCTTCTCAGAAACGAATCGGAAACGGTCGCCCATGTGGCTGTACAGTTGCAGGATCGAAACTGTGGCGTCTGTCGATCCGCCGTCGACAATAATATGTTCGACGTTTGGATAGTCTTGATTCCGGACACTCTCTATCGTTTCCTTGATAAATCTGCCCTGATTAAAAGAAGGGGTAATCACGCTCACTAACGGTAGGCTCTGATTATTCACAGGCAATCACTCCAATTCAGCTAGCCAATTTTCAAAAGTACGGATGAATTTGATATCGAGTTGAACACTTTTGATTCTTCGATTGATAGAGGTATTACCTCATCCGCAACAAAACTCACCATTCTTTTATCTACTGAAGTAAGAAAGAATGAGGAGAGTATATCCACTTCAAACTTTTCTTGTTTCGACGGCACGGGTATATTCAGCAAAAAAGTCGATCCTACGATATAGTTTCCGGCCGGCTGCCCATCTACCTGGACAGAACATCGAAATTTGTAATGCTCGGGAAGATGGGGAGCCGATGCAGAGGGAATCTTTCCTTTAATGATCAAAGAGTGCACCGGGCAGCACGCATCTGTTTCGACGGAAAATGTAAACCGAGGAGGAACCCATAAATCGTCATACCTGTTCATACTAGTTACCATGGGCAAACAGTCAAAAGCGGACTGGTTTCTCAGGAAATGTAAGAGACCTGTAATTCCTTTGTCACCATGTTGGTTTTGGTAGGCCAACAACCATGTTTTCGAAATGGTTCCGTAATGTTTCACGCTGGTCCTCAGAACTTCAGGGATTCCGACCGTGCTCCAGAGGGTGGATGTTTTGCATGTACTGTGGGCTCGGGCATTTGCCAAAGCGGCTTGTATGAACCCAATGGTATGTTTTTTGGCGATCCGGATCCACAAGTCGTAATCCATACAAAAATGGAGCATTTCATCTACTCCTTCTACCTCTAGAAACACATTCTTTCTGATAAACACAGCAGGTTGGCAGATCATACATCCGTCAAACAATAGTTGATAATTAGCCGGTGCCACATAGTAATCACTCTGTTTTTTGCTGTTCTCGTCAATCGTATACCCCTTGCCATACACCATCGCCCAGTCAGGGTGTCCCTGCAGCGCATTTACGGCTTGTTGGATCGCGCCAGGCAAATAGGTGTCGTCCGAATTTAGCCAACCAATGATCTCCCCTTTTGTCATGGCCAATCCTTTGTTGATTGCGTGGGATTGGCCACGGTCCTTCTCCGATATGAAACGGATGCGCTCCTCAAACTGGCTGTATTCCTCCAGGATAGCAAGCGTGTCATCCGTAGAACCCCCGTCAACTACAATGTATTCGATGTTGGGATAGTCCTGATTGAGGACACTTTCTATCGTTTCCCGGATATATTTGCCTTGATTGTAGGAAGGGGTGATAACACTTACTAATGGGAAACTTTGATGAACCACTGGCATCACTCCAATAGGGATAGAATCTGGGATTACATGGTAATGCTACGAACAGGATATGTACAAGGGCTCGGGTTTGAACCGGGTTAGGTTCATTAATTCAAGCAGGTATCCACGATAGAAAATCGGGCATTTTTCATACATAAATAGCCGTTTCTGGTAGTATTCATTCGACATATGGTAAAGTGTTGCGATTTCCAATCGATACACAGTCGCTTGCATTTAATGTACAGGCACATCGGGTCTGGTGGTATGTCCAGTGGATTGAGCGGGAAGGGAAAGATAATTAGAACGATATGAAGGAGGGACTGACCATTCTGACGGAAAGCGAGCTCCTACATTTTAAAACGTTGGCAAAAAATACGTTGCAAGACTTTGATTTTGATCGATTGCATGTGCAGTTCTCAATCAGATGTCAACTCATTGAGTATAAAAATATCTCGCTGGTTCTGGATGTCGGAGCGAATACAGGACAATATGTAGGCACCATTAGACAACAGGGGTATGTTGGGAATATCTTGTCATTCGAGCCATTGTCAGAAGAATTTGCCCAATTAAGCGAAAATGCGTCCCAAGACCCCAAGTGGGAATGCAAGCATATGGCACTGGGTAGTTATAACGGCCTTTGTGAAATGAATAGAGCGGGCAATTCTTACAGCAGTTCAATCCTTCCGATGCTGGATAAGCATCTCTCCAATGCACCGGACTCCATTTATGTAGGCAAGGAAACGGTTTCGATTTCACGGCTGGATTCACTCGGGCAGGAGATCTTAGGAGGACATGAGCGTATTTATTTGAAGATTGATACACAAGGATACGAAATGGAGGTTCTCAAAGGGTGCGAGCGTGTCCTAGACAAGGTGGAGGCAATCGAACTGGAATTATCGGTTGTTCCTCTTTATGATCGTCAAATATTATACCAACAGTTGATTCAATATCTGGACATTCTAGGCTTTGATCTGGTTTGGATGGAAAGAGGATTTTCCGACCAAACCACTGGCGAAGTTCTCCAGTTTGATGGCATATTCCTAAGACGATAACGGCAGCCAGCACATCAATGTGCTGGTCTTCTTTATACAGATAAGAATTTATAACAAATCTTAACCAGTATAAGTACAACTACGGCTCTGATGTCGCCTAAAGGCTCAGCATCGCCGAGTTTTCTAATTGTAGGAAGGATAGGCCTCTATCACGCTTATCGAGAGAATCGACTATTTTCATTGATTTATAGAGCATCTGCTCCCCCCAGTTCATATGATGACTCATGCCAAGAGTATATCGGACAGAGGTGCATCGGATGAAACTGGTATTATTATCGGGCGGCTCAGGAAAACGGTTGTGGCCGCTGTCCAACGATGTGAGATCGAAACAATTTTTACAAATGCTTAGGAATCCCAATGGCGAGATGGAATCCATGGTCCAACGGATCTGGAGACAATTGAGTTCGAACCATTTAACGGAAGAAGCGTTTATTTCAACAAGCAAATCGCAAGTAGATTTGATTCAGAACCAATTGGGAACGAATGTGCAACTGATCATCGAACCTGAATCACGAGATACATTCCCGTCTATCGCATTGGCTGCTACCTATCTCTATTCGAAACGCAGTGTCGATCTTTGCGAAATCATTACAGTCATGCCGGTTGATCCATACGTAGAGGAACTGTTTTTTACAAAGATGAAGCAGTTAGAGGAAACGATTATCAAATCGGGTTCAGATATTGCGTTAATCGGGGTAACGCCCACCTATCCTTCTACAAAATACGGCTACATGATTCCTCGCAAGGAAGAAGGAGACAAACAGGCCTATCAAACGGTTCATAGCTTCAAGGAAAAACCGTCCGAAGAAGAGGCAATGAGGCTATTGGAACAGCATGCACTATGGAATTGTGGTGTGTTCGCATTTCGATTGGGCTATATCATTGAGCTTCTTGAAGAAAAGGGATGGCCCACCGAATATGATAGGTTCATTCAACTATACGAAAGCCTGCCTAAAATCAGCTTCGACTATGAGGTGGTTGAAAAGGCAGGAAATGTCGTTGTAATCCCCTATGAAAGAAGCTGGAAGGATTTAGGTACCTGGAATACGTTGACGGAGGAAATGGATGTTAACTTCGTGGGTAGAGGATTTATGGGGGAGGATTGCACGAATACCCATGTCATCAATGAGTTGGATCTGCCCGTTGCCGTAATCGGCTTATCCGATATGGTAGTCGCAGTCAGTCCGGACGGGATATTGGTTTCAGATAAAGCGAAAAGCCATCTGGTAAAAAATGTAATGAAGGATATGAACCAAAGGCCGATGTTCGAGGAACGAAGATGGGGCTGGTATCATGTTCTCGATTACCAAAAAATGTTTGAAAAGGAAGAAATATTGACAAAAAGGCTACACATCCATGCAGGAAAAAACTTGAGCTATCAATACCACCGAGAGCGTAGCGAAGTATGGGTGATCGTTGCTGGTGAAGGTGAGTTTGTCAAAGACGATTGTCTTAGTTTGGTCGGTCCGGGAGATGTCTTGCAAATCCCTGTAGGCGCGAAGCATGGGATCAAAGCGATCAATGATATCGACATTATCGAGGTGCAGATGGGGAGCAGGCTGGAGGAAGAAGATATCATTCGTCTCTTCATGTCCTGGGAAGAGTTGAAAGCATATCTAAACACGAGAGGGCGTGGGGGCAAGCCATGAGGCGCTGGAAAGATAAGAACATCATGGTGACCGGAGGAGCTGGTTTTCTCGGTTCACACGTCGTGGAACGGTTACGCAAAGAAGGATGCAAACAGATTATCGTCCCACGGAGCAGGGAATACGATTTGCGAAATCCGCAGGCCAGCATCGACCTCGTAGCCAAAACAAGACCCGATTTGATCATACATTTGGCCGCTTCGGTAGGTGGAATAGAAGCGAATCGTAAAAATCCTGGATCGTTTTTTTACGATAATTTATGCATGGGCATCCACTTGATGGAAGCGGCCAGACTCGGTAATGTGGAAAAATTCGTGGCCTGCGGTACGATCTGTTCATATCCCAAGTTCGCTTCCGTTCCGTTCAGGGAAGAGGATTTGTGGGACGGATACCCTGAAGAAACCAATGCCCCATACGGTTTGGCCAAGAAAATGCTGCTGGTGCAAAGTCAGGCATACCGGCAACAATACGGTTTCAATTCCATATTCCTGCTCCCGGTCAACCTGTATGGTCCCCGTGACAATTTCGATTTGGAGACTTCCCATGTCATTCCGGCTCTTATCAGAAAATGCCTGGAGGCGAAAAAACAAAACAAGGACCACATCACGGTATGGGGATCAGGGAAAGTGACCAGGGAATTTATCTATGTAGAGGATGCAGCGGAAGCGATTCTGCTTGCGGCGGAGCGTTCCGATAGAGAAGAGCCGGTAAATATCGGAACCGGAGAGGAAATCACGATAAAGGCTCTGGCAGAGCTGATTGCGGAGGAAACAGGGTTTCTCGGCGAATTTCGGTGGGATTCCGAAAAGCCGGACGGTCAGCCGCGAAGATGTCTCCATGTGCAAAAGGCCAAAGACTACTTTGGATTCGAGGCCAAGGTGAGCTTGAGAGAGGGATTGAAAAAAACGATCCAGTGGTATGCAAATCTGACGGAAGGAAGGAATCATGCAGAATGAATCGGCCGATGGAATCTCCGCAAGCGGCTTTTTACAGGCAGTTCATCGCTCAGGGAGACCTGTGTTTTGACGTGGGAGCCAACTCAGGGGACAAGACAAACGTTTTTCTGGAGTTGGGAGCCAGAGTCGTCGCAGTCGAACCGCAAATAAAGTGCGCAGACATCCTCCGCAACAAATTTGGACTTAACCCAAACTGTATCATCATTGATAAGGCGCTTGGGACAGGTGAGGGGGAAGGAATCATGTACCTGAACGATGCCGACGTCCTTTCCACATTGTCAACAGAGTGGATCGAGCGCATGCAGGAAAGCGGGCGCTTCCAGGGGGCACTCTGGAGGAACCAAATTTCCGTTCCTCTTACATCGTTGGACAGATTAATTGAGCAGCACGGTGTTCCCGCTTTTTGCAAAATAGACGTGGAAGGGTATGAATGGCATGTTTTGCAAGGATTGTCCCTACCGCTGCCAGCCCTCTCAATCGAATTTGCCGAAGAGACGATTCACAACTCCGTTCACTGTATCCATCGCCTTCTAGAATTGGGCGACTATGAGTTTAATTGCGTCAAAGGGGATAACACGTCTCTAGAATTCAACCAATGGGTTGATTTGGCAACGATTTGCAGCCATCTCGGACAGCGCACAGAGCGATTTATGTGGGGAGATGTTTATGCAAGGCAAAAAGGGTGACCAAAGATGATAGATAAGACGTTCTGGAAAAACAAAAAAGTTTTCATTACAGGGCACACCGGCTTTAAAGGCTCCTGGCTCTGCTTATGGCTGCACTCTTTGGGCGCAAACATCACCGGATTTTCCCTGTCCCCCCCTACAACCCCAAATTTATTTGAATTATGCAGAATTGATTCTTTGGTTTGTTCCATCATTGGGGACGTACGATCAAAGGATAGCGTGCAAGAAGCTCTTTTGAATGCAAAACCCGATATCGTCATCCATATGGCTGCCCAGTCGTTAGTCCGGTCTTCTTATGACATTACCGGCGAAACCTACGAGATCAATGTCATGGGGACCGTCTACCTTCTGGAAGCGGTTCGGATGGCTGCACAAAAAGGTATTCCTATCAAGGCGGTTATCAATGTAACGACCGACAAATGTTACGAAAATAAGGAGTGGGCATGGGGGTATCGCGAGCAGGATGCACTGGGAGGATATGACCCTTACTCCAACAGCAAGGCGTGCTCCGAGTTGGTCACGATGAGCTATCGTCATTCTTTTTTTAATCCCGCTGAGTATGGCACCCACGGAGTAGCACTGGCATCGGCCCGAGCCGGAAATGTGATCGGCGGGGGTGATTGGGCCACAGACCGCCTGATACCCGATTTCATTCGTGCCTTGTTTGAAGGAACGAAACTGAAAATTCGCAATCCCGGAGCGGTCCGGCCATGGCAGCATGTTCTTGAGCCCCTAGGGGGGTATCTTCTTTTAGCTCAAAAGCTGTGGGAGGACGGAAGACGGTTTTCACAGAGTTGGAATTTCGGACCATACGATCAGGGTGCGCAAACGGTCGAGTGGATTGTCAGAAAGCTTTGCGCCAAATGGGGAGAAGACGCTGCATTTGAAATCGTGCCTGATGCCCAGTTGCATGAGGCCCATTCTTTGAAGTTGGATTGTTCCAAGGCCAGAAGTGAGCTCGGTTGGAAGCCGAAATGGAATCTCGAGGACACACTCGATCTCATCCTCGATTGGACCCGCGCTTACCAACAAAAACAGAACCTCAGGGCTCTTTGTTTGAGGCAGATTGAACAATACAGCGCCTTGAACCAATCGGATAGGCAGGGGGCCACAAGGAAGGAGGACGCTGGATGAAGGTCGTTATTTTGGCTGGCGGGTATGGCACCAGGATTAGCGAAGAATCGCATTTGCGGCCAAAGCCGCTGATTGAAATTGGAGACAAACCGATTATCTGTCACATCATGTCCATCTACTCCCATTATGGTTACAACGATTTCGTCATCTGTTTAGGCTATAAAGGATTCCTGATCAAAGAGTTCTTTGCCCATTACTTTCTGTACCAATCCGACGTCACTTTTGATTTTCGCAACGATAACCAGATGATCATTCATAACCGATGTGCAGAACCTTGGAAAGTTACGTTGGTCGATACCGGAAAAGATACGATGACGGGAGGCAGGGTAAAACGGATTCGACCATATGTGGGGGACGAACCCTTTCTGCTAACTTACGGAGATGGAGTATCAAGCATCAACATCCGGGAGCTTGTGGACTTTCATTGTTCTCACGGAAAATGGGCAACGGTGACAGCGACGCAGCCAGCAGGAAGGTTCGGCGCATTAAACCTGGAGGAAGGAAACAGCGTTACCGGATTTCAAGAAAAACCTAAGGGAGACGGCGGTTGGGTCAATGCGGGGTTTTTTGTGATGGAGCCTCAAGTATTCAACTACATTGAAGGCGATCAGACCACATTTGAAAAAGAGCCGTTGGAGGGCCTGGCCAGAGACGGTCAACTGATGGCGTTTAAATATCCCGGCTTTTGGCAGCCAATGGATACGTTACGGGATAAAAACTATCTGGAAGACCTATGGAAGTCAGGGAAAGCAGAATGGAAAAAGTAAAGACTCCCCCGCAATGGACTGTCCTCACAGACAACAAAAAAATGATGAGGAGGCGTTATCATGAACAGATTTTGGGATAGAATCATTTCTCTGTTGTTTCAAAAAGAGCAACCGAAGAGAGTGGTTGCGATCGGAGCACCTTTGGGAGAAAATGCAATCCAATTGTTGCATTATTGCCACAACAAAGACGGGAAACTGTTCATCATTGATCCATTCTCAGCTTTGCAGGAAGATCAGCGGATAGAAGGATATCGTCCATATTTACATGTTTTAAAAGAAGAAAGCTTGGAAGCAATGCCAAAAATCGGCTCAGTTGATGCTGTTCTGATCGATGGTGACCATAATTGGTACACGGTGTACAACGAATTGAAATATATAGAGAGCGTCGCGGAGGAAAGCGGCAAGTTCCCTCTCGTTTTCGTACATGATACCGAGTGGCCCTATGGACGACGAGATCTCTATCACGATCCTGAAACCATACCGCCCGAATTCAGACAGCCGTATGCCCAAAAAGGCATTGTCTACGGGCGGAGTGAACTGGTGGATCAAGGTGGGTTCTGTGAAGGCGGTTACCATGCCATCCACGAAAATGGGGAAAGAAACGGGGTACTTACAGCCATTGAAGATTTTTTGGGTGAAACCAACATTCCCCTTTCGTTCTTCCGTCTCACTTCCAATAATGGGCTGGTAATCATTACGGAGGCAAACCGGGATTCGGATACGTATATCGAAATGATCACGAAACATTCGGGACTGTAGTCCGAGACCCGTCTAATGATAATCGTGAGCCAAGGTATTGTTCTGACTTCAAAAAACGCAGAGGAAGTGTGAGAATGCCTAAACATGCGGCTATCGAATACTATTTGGAATTGCTTAAAAAAACAATTTTGTATGAGATCTGGTTGGAACATGAACAAGGAGCAACCCCCGAATCTCGACGGCTGGGTCAAGATTGGCCGGCGATTGCCCACAGCATGATCGGAAGAGTCCGGATGGATAATATTCAGCAATGCATGGAATCAGTAGTGGAGGATAACATCGAGGGTGATTTTATTGAAACAGGGGTATGGAGAGGCGGAGCCTGCATTTTTATGAGGGGCTTTCTCAGAGCCCATGGAATCACTGATAGACGTGTTTGGGTAGCCGATTCTTTTGAAGGATTGCCCGAACCCGATGTTGTGAATTATCCAAATGATAAAGGCTATATGTTTCATACAATTGATTATTTGAAAGTCTCTTTGGAGCAAGTGATGGAAAATTTCCGGAAATACGATTTATTGGATGAGCAAGTCCGCTTTTTGAAAGGCTGGTTTAAAGACACGCTGCCCACGTCTCCGATCGAGAGCATCGCGGTTGCCCGATTGGATGGGGACATGTATTCCTCGACCATGGACAGTTTGAGCAGCCTTTATCCGAAGGTTTCGGTCGGCGGATACGTGATCATCGATGATTTCGCTGCAGTGCCGACTTGTGCGGCTGCGGTATGTGACTATCGAAAAGAATTCGGGATTGACGATCCTCTTGTGATCATTGACAATGCTGGCGTTTATTGGAGGAAAACAAAATAAATAAACCCAGGGGATTGGCCCAAGGCTTTTCTGTTTGCAAGGATCCGGCTACCGTCGATTGGGCTTTTCCCTGGGTATGGTAAATTTTCAGGGATCGGGAGGAAAGCTATGAATGATTATATGTTGAACTTTCATTCGTTAAGTATTGATTTTGTTGAAAAATTTCAATCCATTCAATATAACGGAATACCTTTAGGGTTATTTTATAACTTTTTTTATGCTGTCTTTGGTGGTGGTAATACAAAGTCGTTACTAAAAGAAAAATCATTCAGAGATCAGTTAGGGGTGAAAATCAACCGGGAACAAGAGATACAAAAACGCTATGATGCCATCATGGATCCCATCATGAACAGCAGCATCAAAAAACCCCGCCAGGGCAAGGTTTTGCTATATGATTATGCGCTGGCAGCCCATACGTTTATCCATTACCTCGATCCTTCTAAAACCTTCTTATTGACTAATGACAATGCCATGCAGACCATGGCACAGTTTCATGTAGAAAAAAGTGAAATAAAGAATGAATTGGTACGAAAAGCGAAAAAGATCTTTGAACGATGTACAGCACACCCCATCTTCTCAAATGGCGGATTTCAAACTTCCATTTTGGACGATCATTTTCCGGCAATATGTAATTTGTTAATTCAAGGTGAAAATCTTTTTAACCAGGTTCCCATTTCTTGTGTCATCGTTGGGACAACCATGGATCCCCTCAGTCGCGTTTTGTGTCTGGCAGCAGCCCAAAAAGGAATACCGAGCATTAATATGCAGCATGGAACCATTGTGCTTGAAGAAGCTTTCATGCCGGCATTTGCAACCATAACGGCTGTTTTAGGGAATTACGAAAAGGAATGGTATCAAAGGCGCGGGGTTGCCGAGCATCGATTGGAAATCACGGGTCACCCCAGACATGATGTGATATTTTCCGGACCGCCAGCGTCAAAGGAAATGTTCCTGCATAGCGTAGGTTTGGATCCTCAGAAAAAAATCGTGTTGATCCTGTCTCAAGAAGATGTGGAGCTTACGAATTTGACTTACTTTATTGAAAATCTTGTCCTAAACGTTTCCCCCCAGATTCTGATAAAGCCGCACCCTTCCGAATACGCTTTCCAATCCACTCACATCTACAATACATTGCTGCAACTTCCAGGGGTCAGGTTGACAAATGAATTTTTTTATCATCTCGTTCCTCATGTGGATCTTGTCGTTGTGATCAATAACTCAACTGCCGGTTTGGAGGCGATGTTAGCCAATAAACCGCTGCTGTGTTTAAAGAGACAAAAGGAGGATCCCTCTTTTATCCAGGATTTCTATGATGGCATGGGCAGCTTTACGGATAACATTCCCGGCATGCTTGCGGAAAAAGCGATCAAATTGCTTTCCAATGACAGTGCTGCAAACCAGGAATATCAACTGCGAAGCAATCAATTTGTTTCATCGAGGTACCCGAAAAAAAACGCCACCAAGGAATTGTTTGACTTGATTTACAGATTAACCGGTGCCTCGTTTATCAATCCCGATAATAGGCCCCCATTTTATTCTTATGGATAGGTGATCGGAGAAGAGGAGTACCTCCGGGGAGGATACGATATGAACGAATATATGATGAATTTTTACTCTCTGACTTTCGATTTTATGGAACGGTTTCAATCCGTGCAGTATAAAGGAATACCTTTAGCGTTATTTTATAACTTTTCTTACGCTTTAAATAAAGGCAATGCAAAGTCATTATTAAAAGAAAAGTCTTTCCGAGACCATCTCAAAATTCAAATCCATCAAGATCAAGAGATACAAAGACGCTATGATGCCATCATGAATCCGCTCATGAGTACCGCAACCGGAAAAATACGGCGCGATGGCAAGGTACTGCTTTATGATTATGTGCTGGCGGCTCATTCGTTCATGCATTTCCTTGATCCTTCGAAAATGTTCATGATGAACCATGACAATGTTCTGCCGATATTGGAACAGTACCATATTGAAAAAAGTGAAATAAAGAATGAATTGGTACGTAAAACGAAAAAGATCTTTGAACAGTGTACGACACACCCCTTCCTCTCCAATGAAGAATTTCAAAAATCCATCTTGGAAAAATCTTTCCCCACCTTCGTGAATTTGCTGATTCAAGTTGAAAATTTATTTGACCAAGTCCCCATTTCGTGTGTCATGGTTGGTACGACCCATGATCCTGTCAGTCGAATTCTATGCGTGATGGCGGCTCAAAGAGGCATACCAAGCATTAATACACAACATGGTGTCATTGTGCTTGAAGAATCTTTTATGCCGGTATTTGCAACAAAAACTGCTGTTTTAGGGAATTACGAAAAGGAATGGTATCAAAGACGCGGGGTTCCCTGGCATCGGTTAGAAATCACGGGTCATCCCAGACATGATGTGATTTTTTCAGGACCGCCAGCGTCAAAGGAAATGTTCCTGCAGAGCATAGGTTTGGATCCGCAGAAAAAAATCGTGTTGATCCTGTCCCAAGCAGATGTAGAGCTTACGAATTTGACTTACTTTATTGAAAATCTCGTCCTAAACGGTTCCCCCCAGATTCTGATAAAGCCGCATCCTCATGAATATGCCTTCCAATCCACTCACATCTACAATCCATTGCTCCAACTTCCAGGGGTCAAGTTGGTTAATGAATTTTTCTATCATCTCGTTCCTCATGTAGATCTTGTCGTTGTTATCAATAACTCGACTAGCGGTCTGGAGGCGATGTTAGCCAATAAACCCGTGCTGTGTTTAAAGAAAGAAAAGGATGATCCTGCTTTGATCCAAGACTTTTATGATGATATGGGCAGCTTTACGGATAGCCATCCGAGCAGGCTTGCCGAAAAAGCGATCAAATTGCTTTCCAATGACAGTGACGTAACCGAACAATATCAAATGAAAAGAAATGAATTTGTTTTATCGAGGTACCCGAAAATAAACGCCACCAAGGAATTGTTTGACTTACTTCACAGATTAACCGGCACCTCGTTTATCAATCCCAATCATAAGCCCCCGTTTTAGGTTGATCCCTATTTTTCCAACAATTAGGTTTGTCAACTATTTCACCAAAATTTGACATGCATATAAATAAGAATGTGAAAGATTTGCTTGGGTCAAATTGAAGACAATTGGGGGAGGCAAATCATGTCGATACCTATTATTTTTATGCATCGAACAGATGATGATTACTTATCTTTTATTTTGCGACAAGCAAAATTGGCCAGCCCGGAATCCGATGTGGTGTTGATTGGGAACTCGTCCAACAGCAAATATGCGTCAATGGGCATCAAACATGCCATGATCGCACACTATCATGGTGGGGCATCTGAATTCGCAAACGTGTATAAGCACTTGAGCCCCTGTGAATATGTCTATAATTTGTTTTGCTTTCAGCGGTGGTTTATTTTGAGGGATTATATGCGTGGAAACAATATTTCCCAATGCTGGACGCTTGATACAGATGTCATGCTGTATGCCAACTTGAACCTGGAAGAATACAAAAGATTTTCCAGTGAATTTACCTGGACGACATATATGTCTTTACAAGAACTAGAAGAGCTTTGTTCGGTTACCCTGAACCATTTCAGGGATCCCCGATTATTTGAAGATCTCAAAACGTTTACGAAAGAAACTGGAAACTACATCAAAGAAACGGGAATGCTGGCATTGTCCGACATGGTTACCCAAAGGCTGTATCTCGAAAAGTTTTTGAAAAGGGACAGGACACACGGAATAATCGGCAATTCTTTCTTTGACAACAATTTGTACTTTTCGTTTCCCGGTGTCGAGACACTGGATAACAGGAAAAAACTGTACATGATAAACGGCTATTTACATTGCAGAAAGGAAAACTCCACCCAATTTATTCAGGTAAATTCGGTGCATTTCACCACGGCAGCCAATAAAAAATATATTCCCTATTTTTTTGGACCAAGTCTGGTTCCGCTGGCCAATGGAACGTTTTATTTCGATTACAACAATTGTAGATGGGTGCCTGCACAGTTGTAGCAATGGAGTACCCATGGAGGATCAGATATGAGCGAGTATATGTTGAATTTTCACTCTTTGAGTTTGGATTTTGTTGATCGATTTAAATCGGTGCAGTATAAAGGAATCCCTTTAGCGTTATTTTACAACTTCTATTATGGGTTGGTCGCGAACGACTCAAAGTCGATCATGCTAGAAAAGTCATTCAGGGCCCCTTTGATGATTCGAATCGAACAAGAACATGAGATACAAAAAAGTTATGATGCCATCATGAATCCCATCATGAACACTGTACCCGGAAAAACCCGGCGTGATGGCAAGGTCTTGCTTTACGATTATGTACTGGCGGCGCATTCTTTCGTACATTTCCTTGAGCCTTCCAAAATCTTTATGATGAACCATGACAATGTTCTGCAGATCTTGGCGCAGTACCATATTGAAAAAAGTGAAGTCAAGAATGAATTGGTACGTCAAGCAAAAACGATCTTTGAACAGTGTACGACACAACCATTCCTTTCTAATGGGGGATTTCAGCAGTCTATCTTGGAAACGTATTTTCCAACGATTTTAAATTTGCTGATTCAAGTTGATAATCTGTTTGACCAAGTCCCCATTTCGTGTGTCATGGTTGGGACTACCGTAGATGCTGTCAGTCGAATTCTATGCGTTGTGGCAGCTCAAAGGGGTATTCCCAGCATCAATACGCAACATGGCGTCATTTCCGTTGAAGAACAATTCATGCCTGTATATGCAACCAAAACCGCTGTTTTAGGGCATTACGAAAAGGAATGGTATTTGAGACGCGGGGTTCCTGAGCATCGGCTGGAAATCACGGGACATCCCAGACATGATGTCATTTTCGCGGGGGCGCCTTCATCCAAGGAACAATTCCAAAAGAGATTTGGTTTGAATCCGCACAAGAAAACCGTGTTGATCACCTCTCAAGAAGATGTGGAAATCGTTAATTTAACGTACTTTATCGAAAATCTTATTGTAAACTGTGCTCCCGACATTTTGATCAAACCCCACCCTCATGAATATGCTTTTCAATCCATTCACATCTACAATCATTTGCTTCGACTTCCAGGAGTCAAATTGGTCAATGATTTTTTCTATCATCTACTCCCGTACGTCGATCTCGTCGTTGTTATTGGACATTCAACTACAGGTCTCGAAGCGATGTTAGCTAATAAACCGGTGTTGTGTTTCAAGAAGGAAAAGCCTGTTCCTACATTTATTAACGATTTCTATGATGCGATGGGGAGCTTTACGAATTCAAATCCGAACAAACTTGCGGAGATGGCAATCCCGCTACTTAATGGCAACAGTGATATACATCATCAATATCGCATCAAAAGAGACGATTTTGTTAAATGGAGGTACCCGAAACAAAACGCTACCAAGGAACTCTTTGACTTACTCTACAAATTGACGGGGACCTCATTTATCAATCCAAGCAACAGGCCTCCATTTTACAGATAAGGCACGCAAGGACAGATGCTTAGTGTAGAGATTTTTGCTCCCATCCTCTCGAGTGAAAGCGAGAGGATATTATGACCATGGAAGGAGGGAGGAGGGAAGCATGAAGATCCCGCCACAACAGATAAAAGATTTTTTGAAAAATAAAAAGATCCTTGTGACAGGTGGAACGGGTTCAATCGGAAGGGAAATGGTTTCCGAACTTCTCAAATACGATCCTGCCAAGGTGGTTGTTTTCAGCAAGGATGACAGCAAGCAGTACCTCATGCAACAGAATTATGCCGATCAAGGGAATCTAAGCTTTTGCTTAGGGGATATTCGGGACGATAACCGAGTGGAGTTTGTAACCCGCGGAATGGACTTGATTTTCCATACGGCAGCTTTGAAGCAAGTTCCTATTTGTGAAACGAATCCGTTTGAAGCGGCGATGACCAATATTATAGGTAGCGAAAATTTGATTCGGGCAAGTATTCAAAACAAAGTGGGCAAAGTGATCAATATCTCCTCTGACAAGGCGGTCAATCCGATCAATATTATGGGAGCGACGAAATTCATTGCGGAAAAACAGTTCAAGCAGGCGAATATCCTGTTGAATAACGGATATACGAAATTTTGCTCTGTGCGTTTTGGTAATGTGATCGGTTCACGCGGTTCAGTCATTCCCCTATTTATGAACCAAGCTAAATCGGGGCGGCCGTTGACCATTACCGATCCGAATATGACCCGGTTTTTTATGACGATATCAGAAGCTGTTTCCTTGACCCTAAAGGCAGCCTATTACAGCCAAGGGGGAGAAACGTTCATCTTGAAAATGGAGGCTCTGCGGATCAATGAGTTGGTCGAAGCGGTACAGGAATACTGCCGGAGACTGGGAAGTCCGGTTCCATTAACGAAGCTCATCGGTGTTCGGGCGGGAGATAAGCTGTATGAAGAGCTGATGACAGCAGATGAAGTGGACAAAGCCTTCGAAGACGACGAACTTTATGTCATTCGGGAGTGTGTGGATCACACATCGTTTCTTCATTTCCAACCAACTAAACTGAAGGCCTACCGTTCTGACCAGGTTAATGCGATTACGAAGGAAAAAATGGTCCATCTTCTCCATCAACTTTTTCAATAGGGATAGAGTGTACCTCAAAAGAAAGGATTTGAGACGATGTTTGTTCCTTTGTCGAAGCCAGCTATCGGTTTGTTGGAAAAACTTTATGTTTTACAAGTCCTCGAATCCGGTCAGCTCAGTCTTGGGCCGAAGCTGAATCAGTTTGAAGAAGCATTCCGAAACGAGTTCCAGGCAAAATATGCCGTGGCTATGAACAGTGGTACAAGCGCCCTCCATGTTGCGGTCAAAGCTCTCGGCCTCGGTCCGGGGGACGAGGTAATTACAACACCATACAGCTTCGTTGCCTCCAGCAATTGCCTGCTGTACGAAGGGGTAACGCCTGTTTTTGTCGATATTGATCCCCGTACACTAAATATGGATACCACCCGGATCGAGGAGAAAATTACCTCCCGAACGAAAGCGATTCTGGCCGTTCATGTCTTCGGCCAGCCGTGTGATATGGATGAAATCGGAAGAATTGCAGTCAAGTATAACCTTCGCGTGATCGAGGATGCTTGCGAATCCCTTGGTGCCGAGTGGAAAGGGAGAAAGGCAGGACTGCTGGGGGATGCCGGGGTATTCGCCTTTTACCCGAACAAGCAGATTACGACAGGAGAAGGCGGGATTCTGCTCACCAATCAGGAAGCCATATACAGAATGGCCTGCAGTTATCGCAATCAGGGACGAGACCTGGAGAGCGAATGGCTCGACCATCCTGTGATCGGCTACAATTACCGCATGTCCGATCTCCAGGCCGCGGTCGGTGTTGCACAGATGGAACGTCTTCATGAAATCCTGCTAAAAAGGGAAGCTGCGGCCATGCGATATATCCGCTTGATAGAGGAATACCAGCCACCCATCAGCCTACCGGAGATTTCCCCGGATTGCAAAATGAGCTGGTTTATTTTTGTAGTGATCCTTCCCGAATCTGCAGATCGCAAGCCATTAATGCAGCGATTAAAGGAAAAAGGAATCCAGACCAAACCGTACTTCCCATCTATCCATTTGCAATCAAGTTACATCTCCCGGTACGGATTCAAGCCTGGTGAATATCCAATCAGTGAAAAGATGTCGGAGCGTACACTGGCGATTCCTTTTTACACCGATCTTATACCCGAGGAACAGGAATATGTCATTCATCATCTGTCTCTAGCGCTGGAAGGCCGGGACACGACATGATCCGAATCGGCAACAGAACTGTCTCGGATCAGGAGCCAGCCTATATCATCGCGGAAATCGGCGTCAATCACAACGGATCCATTGAGCTGGCGAAAAAGCTGGTCGACCTCGCTCATGAGGCGAAGGTTGATGCCGTCAAATTCCAGATGTTCCATCACGAAGAATTGGTATCCGGCCAGGCTGGGCTAGTCGAATACCAGAAACGATCAGGTTACAGTAGCCAACATGAAATGCTTCGTCAGTTGGAGTTAAGCGAGCAGGACTTTGCGAAATTAAAGCTCTATTGCGACGGGCGTGGGATCACCTTTCTCTCCACACCGTTTGACGGGAAAAGCGCAGATTTTCTTCAGCGGTTGGAAGTGGGGGCCTTTAAGGTTGGTAGTGGAGATTTGACCCATTATCCGCTGCTTAGGCAAATCCAATCCTATGGGAAGCCGATCCTGCTGTCGACCGGCATGTCTACGCTAAGTGAAATCGAAGCTGTTCTTGACTTTCTGGGTGATTCCTGTTCGATTGCTCTATTTCATTGCACATCCGCATACCCTGCCCCATACGAGGATCTCAATTTACGGGTGATGGAGACGCTGAGATCTGCTTTTCGCAAGACGATCGGTTATTCCGATCATTCACTTGGAGTAGAAGTGCCGATCGCAGCCGTCGCGATGGGCTATACGATGATAGAAAAGCACTTCACGCTGGACACATCTATGGAAGGGCCAGATCATCGGGCTTCCCTGGACCCTGCGGAGATGAAACGGATGGTACAGGCAATTCGCCACATTGAAGCGGCAGTGGGAAAATCGATCAAGCGGATCGCGCCTTCCGAATCGGAAACAAGAAGACTTGTGAGAAGGGGGATCTTTGCAGGCCGGGACCTTGAGCCTGGTGTACTGATCGGTCTGGATGATTTGCTTTATCTACGGCCACTCAGCTCGATAGAAGCTTGTGATTATCAAAAAGTGATTGGAAAAATACTGCGTCGTCCAAAGAAAAAAGGAGAGCCTTTTTCGTTCGAGGATTTCAGTTAGGAGGGAAGCAGCGTGAAAATGTTATGCATCACCGGAACGCGGGCTGATTATGGCATATTTCGCCCTCTCTTATTTGAAATAAACAAGGACGCTGCTTTTTCCTTGCAGCTAGTGGCCACGGGCATGCATCTTGTCGCCGATTATGGATATACGCTGGAAGGCATTCGAAAGGACCCATTTCCGATCATCGCAACGCCTTCGATCCTGTTAAAGGGAGATTCTCTATATGCCATGTCCCAGTCGGTAGGTATGGGGATTGTTTATTTTTCGGATATTTTTCACTATCACAAGCCTGATGTACTCCTTATTCTTGGCGACCGCGGGGAAATGCTGGCCGCGGCGATCGCCGCGCATTACCAAAATATCCGGATCGTCCACTTGCACGGTGGGGAAATCAGCGGATCTGCAGACGACGCGGTTCGGCATGCGGTTTCCAAGCTGGCCCATCTGCATTTTGTCTCAACTCTTCAGGCCAAAAGAAATTTGGTCATGCTCGGGGAGGAAGAGTGGCGGGTCGTTCCTGTCGGCTCTCTTCAGAAGCGGGAAATCGAACGGATTCGGCACCTCGCGGAGGAAGAAAAACAGCTCCTGATCGACAAATACCAACTGGCATCGATGGGGAAAAAAATCCTGCTTGCGATGCATCCGGATTCAAAGGATCCGCTGTCGTTTGAAAGCCAGATCGGGGCAGTATTGGAGGCGTTGGGCGAGATCGGGGATGGCGGGATCATCATCATTGGACCGAACAGCGATGCCGGGGGAGATTTGTTTCGGGAAAGGCTGCTTGCCTACGCGGGGCAAGGTAGACATTGTCATTATTTTTCATCGATTCCTGTGGAAGAGTATCTGTTTCTCCTTTCCCAGGCCGACGTGATGATCGGTAACAGCAGCAGCGGAATTATCGAAGCCCCCTTCTTCGGATTGCCCTTTGTGAATGTCGGTGACCGGCAAAAAGGGCGGGACCAAGGGGACAATGTCGTCAATGTTCCTTATCAGGCGGATGTGATACGCGAGGCGATCTGCCTGTCCCTGAAAGAGAGCAACAGGAAAAAAGGCAAGAATCCCTACGAACTGTTCGATTCCCCGGAGCTGGAGGTGGTCAGGCAACTGAAGCGCCTTGTGAACATGCCGGATGTGCTTCATAAGAAACTGGTGACTTGGCCTGACTAAGGGAGGCCCTTATGTTCCACCTGTTTGATCACCTTGGCAGGCACTCCTACGGCCACTGAATAATTTGGAATAGGTTCGATGACCACTGCACCCGCTCCGATCAAACAACAATTGCCGATTTCTACACCGGGAATCACGATTGCCCCGGTTCCGAGATCGGTGCATTCGCCGATTTTCACCCCTCCCGCTAGTTTGCAGCCCGGGCCGATATTGACGTAATCCCCAATGGAGCAGTCGTGGTCGATGCTGGCTGTTGTATTGATGATGCAGCCTTTCCCGATCACGACTTCCGGGTTGATCACAGCCCCTGCCATCAAGGAAGTGCCTTCCCCGATGGCAGCCGATGAAGAGATGATGCTTCGGTCATGGATCGCTTGGAAGAGCTTTCCCCCTTGTTCTAAAAGGAATTCTATCTTTTTTTTTCGAGTGAAAGGATTGCCGATCGCAACGTGCCATCCGGCTATAACGACCTGGGAAGCGAGCAACTGCTCGGGGGTGTCCGGATACATGGGGAATGATTGAAAAACGGCGGAAGGGGGAAGGGGAGGGGATGTGAAAAAGATCAAATTTGGTTTTGCGTGCGCTCGTATAAAGATGTCTGCGATTACCTTGCCATGCCCGCCACTACCTATGATGCCGATCATGGTAACGCCTCTCTTTCGTTTCCTTTCTGTCGCTTTAACCTATGTGGGCTATGCTTGGTCTGCAATTTGTCCCATCCCAGGTGAGTTATGTCATTTTTAAGAAGATAGGAGCATTGCCCGATGACAGAGCAACGGTTTTTACACTCAAGTCAAATGCGGGAAAAAGCCCATAGGCTCATTCCGGCCGGTTGTCATACGTACAGCAAAGGGGATGACCAGTTCCCGCAGCTGTCCCCGGGTTTTATCCGTTCGGGAAAAGGAGCCTGGGTGCAGGATGTCGATGGGAATGCCTTTCTGGATTGGGGAATGGGCCTGCGCTCGGTATCCCTCGGCCATGGATACGATCGCGTCGTAAGAAAAGTGATCGAGTATGTCCAGTTAGGAAGCAATTTCACCCGTCCTGCCCCCATTGAAACAGAACTCGCAGAGCGGTTGCTCGACCTCATTCCTTCTGCGGAAATGGTCAAATACGCTAAGAACGGGTCTGACATTACCTCTGCGGCTGTGCGCTTGAGCCGTGCATACACGGGCCGGAAGCGGGTCGCCATCTGCAAGGAGCACCCTTTTTTTAGTTTTAATGACTGGTTCATCGGGACGACACCCTGCAACAATGGCATCCCGGATGAAATTACGGAATTAACGCTTTCCTTCCGCTACAACGACATCAAAAGCTTGCAGGATCTCTATGACCGTTATCCGGGGGATATTGCGGCAGTCATTTTGGAACCTGTCACCTCCGAGCCCCCCAAAGAAAGCTTTTTGCAGCAGGTTCGCCAACTGACAAAAAAGGAAGGTTCGATCCTTGTTTTTGACGAGATGATCACGGGATTTCGCTTCGGGCTACCTGGCGCGCAAACCCGCTTTGGTGTCGAGCCGGATTTGTCCACGTTCGGAAAAGCGATCGGGAACGGTTTCTCCTGCGCTGTTTTGGCAGGGAAAAGGGAGATCATGGAACTGGGAGGACTCAAGCATAGCCACCCCCGTGTTTTCCTGCTGTCGGGAACTCACGGCGCAGAAACACATGCCCTGGCTGCAGTGAATGAAACCATACAGGAATACCGGGAAAAAGATGTGGTTGGCCATATGGAACGGATCGGCTCGCAGCTCATGCAAAGATGGGAAGAGACTGTCCGTCTTTTCAAGCTCGAAGATTATCTCGTCGTCGGGGGCTATCCCTGCAGTCCCGTCGTCACCTGTTTCGACCGGCAAAAACAGCCCTCCGCGTGGTTCCGCACGCTCTTTCTCCAGGAAATGATCCGAAACGGTGTGTTGATCCCTTATATTTCCATCAGTTTTTCCCACAACGAGAAAGAAATCGACTTCACCATCGAAGCACTAGAGCGGACGTGTCAAGTGTACCAAAAGGCACTGGAGGGCGAAGTGCAAAAATTTGTAGTAGGCCCGCCAGTCAAGCCAGTTTTTCGCCCATTCAATTAAAAAGCGTGGTGTTGGTATGCCTATTCTGGTTATCGGTTTAGGTTCAATGGGCAAGCGCAGGATCCGCGATTTGCTCGCTTTGCAGGAAAGGGAAGTGACCGGCTGGGATCCCCGGGATGACAGGAGGAAGGAAGCAGAGCAGCGCTTCGGCATCCGTACATTTTCCTCACTGGTTGCCGCTATGCAGGAATCCATCTATGCCATTGTCATTTCCACGCCTCCGGATACGCACATGCAGTATGCTCATATTGCTGCAGACCGGAAAATCCCCTTTTTTACGGAGGCAAGCGTCACATCGGATGGAATTGCTTCCCTAATCGAAAAATTGTCGGCCACTCCAGAACTCATAGCTGCGCCGTCCTGTACGATGATGTTTCATCCAGCCGTTTCAATTATTCACGACTTGGTGAAGCGAAAAGCGGTCGGGGAAAAGATGTTCTTTCATTATCATTCCGGGCAGTATTTGCCTGATTGGCATCCCTATGAAGATTATCGGACCTACTATGTTTCCAAAAAAGAAACAGGAGGATGCCGGGAGATTGTTCCTTTCGAATGGATGTGGATCACTTCGATTTTTGGCCCCATCCGCGGCTTGTCTGCCGCCATCGGAAAGGTCAGCCAGTTGGATGCGGAAATTGATGATGTATACCAGATGATCGTATCCCTCTCTGACGGGACCCGCGGGCAAATAACGATCGACGTCGTTTCGCGCATTCCGACGCGCCGCTTTGTTCTCATAGGGGAAGAAGGAACCATTACATGGGATTTCTTTTCCCGGGACGTCATCCTGTATACAGGTTCGGGCAAACGAACTACTACGATCGCCGTCTTGCATGAAGGACGTCCCTTTCACTATGAAGACATGTATTGCAGCGAAATGAAGGCATTTCTTGCTGCGATAGAGGGAAGGCCGTTTCCCCATGATTATGTGCGCGATTTGTCGCTTCTCAAGACCTTGGAACAGATGGAGCGGGAAGCCATCTTATAAGGAAGTGAGGATGAGTCAGAATGGATGAGTTTTCTTTGCAGGATCGAGTTGTGGTGATCACAGGGGGGGCAGGACGACTGGGGACACGATTTGCCCAGGCGGTTTTGAGGCATGGGGGCAGAGTTTGCCTGCTGGATCCCGGATTTACCAATTCCGAGCGAGTATCAGACAGGGAACTTAGGTTGTCTGTCGATATTACCGATCCCGGACAAGTAAAGGAGGCGGCAGAGGAAATTCGGCGAAACATGGCACCCGTTTTTGGCTTGATCAACAATGCCTGTCTGCAGCCTGAAGGATTTTTTCGTCCCATGGAACAGTACAGTTTGGAAACATGGCGAAAAGTCATGGCGGTCAATTTGGATGGACTCTTTCTCTGCTCGCAAGTTTTCGGGGGTGACATGGCAAAGAGGGGGGAAGGAAGCGTGGTCAATATTTCATCCATCTATGGGATGAATGGACCGGATTTTTCATTGTATGAAGATCTCTCCTTCAACACACCGCCCTCTTATGCGGCCAGCAAAGCGGCTGTTCTGGGTTTGACCAGATACCTGGCAGCCTATTGGGGAAGCTGTGGAGTGAGGGTCAATGCAATAACGCCGGGTGGAGTTCAGGATGGACAGCTCGAAATCTTTGTCAACCGTTACAGCAAACGGACTCCACTTGGGAGGATGGCCGAAAAACATGAGATGGACGGAGCCGCTATCTTCTTATTGAGTGATGCATCATCCTATGTGACCGGACATAATCTAGCGGTGGATGGAGGCTGGTCTGCATGGTAGGACTTTGCTGGAGGGATCAACGATGAAAATCGGTGTATTGATCACGGCCAGATTGAAATCGACACGTCTCCCCCTCAAGCTGCTTCACATGATCAAAGGAAAGCGTGTGATTGAGCATGTGATTGAACGGTGCAAAGCTGTCATTTCCGATCAAGTGTTTCTTTGCACATCATTTGTTCCTCAGGATGCCCCACTCGTAGAAGTGGCCCAAAAGCAGGGCGTCTCCTATTTTACCGGACATCCGGATGACGTGCTTCGCCGATTGTATGACGCTGCCAATTTTTTTCACATCGATTATATCCTCTCCGTCACGGCAGACGATCCGTTTTTCTCGATCGAGTATGCGAATCGGATGGTCAATGAGGCTTATCTGCACAAGCCAGATTTTATGTATGTAGAGGGACTGCCAATCGGTGTCGGAATATACGGAATACGTTTCGAAGCGCTGAAAACCGTGATCGAATTCAAGCATCAGGTGGATACAGAAATTTGGGGCTACTGGTTCAACCAGCCTGGGTTCTTCAATGTCCATACGCTACAGGCTCCGCCGCAAGACCGCAGGGATGTCAGATTGACTCTGGATACGTACGAAGATTTGATGTTTTTGCAGCTGTTGGGGGAAAATCTTGCCAACGAAGAGGCGATGAGTTATCACGCCCTGCTACGCATCATCGATCAATTCCCGCCGGAACGTCAGGTCAATCGGAGCATCGTGCAAAGGCAACTGCCGGATGAAATCAAGGTGGAAATCGAAGCGCGTTTTACGAGCCAAAGGGAAAGGTTCTTAGAACTGAAGGAAAAAAACTATCGTAAATGAAAGGTGCATGGAAAAGATGGCATACGTAAAAGAGTTGCTGGAAAGACGTTCAGAATTGATCAGCCATCCCTATTGGATCGCGGAAACCGCCTACAATCATGAAGGGGATTTTGATTACTTTCTGCAGCTGATGGATGCTCTGCGAAGCTCGGGAGCGGATGCGGTGAAATTCCATATCATGCTGGATTTGGACGCGTATATGGTGCCTGAACACACGTTATACCCTACGCTCAAGAAATGGCTGTTTACAAAGGATCAGTGGCGCCAGTTGTTTCGCCGCTGCCGCCAGGCCGGGATGGAAGTGATCGGACTGGCAGATGAGCTCCCCTCTGTGGAGTTTTTATTGGAAGAACAAGTGGATGCGCTGGCAATCCATGCGACAAGCCTGAATGACCACTTTATGCTGAAGCGCTTGGCTGTCAGTAAAAAGCCGCTGTTCGTAGGGATTGGGGGAGCAACTCCGGACGAAATCAATTATGCCCTGCATATGCTCGCTTCCAAACAGGACCTGATCTTGATGTACGGGATTCAGCTTTATCCGACCCCTCCCGAGTTCATTGATTTGCAAAAAATCCCTCTATATCAGTCGCAATTCGGGGTTCCTGTGGGCTATGCGGACCATATGGCTTCTACTGAGGTTGTCAATCGTTATCTGGCGTTTGCAACGGCCTACAGTTTGGGGGGGCGTATCTTTGAACAGCATGTTACGTTAGATCTTTCTCAAAAACGGGAGGACGACGAGGCAGCCCTGGATGTGCACGGCTTCAGGCAGTTGAAGCAAACGCTCGATGTCGTTGTTCAAATGGCTGGTACCGTTGGGGGATTAAATGAAGGGGAAAAAGCCTACGGCAAAGTCCGGAAACATCTTGTTGCGGCCAGGGAGATTCCGCCGGGAATCATCCTGCAAGAGCAAGATATTGCATGTAGGTTGACGGAAGGCGTCGGTGACACGCAACCGCGGGATTTCCCACAGATTGTCGGTCAGAGGTTGAAGCGGAAAATCGGAAAAGGGACTGCCTTTTGCTGGAAGGATCTTGACAGATAAGGGAGGCTTACAGCATGGATCAACAGCCTAAGGAAGAATGGATGGAAATCACGACTGATTATCATAAGAAGCAATTCGGTATACCTTACAGAAGCACCGTGCTTTTTTGTGAATGGCTAGAGGAAAAGGGGTTATTGAATGCCCATGACCATAAAAAAATCGTCGATATTGGTGCTGGCCAGGGAGCCAATCTGAACTACATGGCAAAAAAATTTCCCGCTAGTGGCTTCAAGGGCATCGATTTGAACGCATGCTTGGTTGATCAGGGAAACAGGTATTTCCAGGACCATCACTTAACAAATTGCCGATTGTTGCAGGGGGATCTCTACCAACTGGACCAAGCGCATATCGGGTTATACGACGGGGTAGTCAGTTACCAAACATTGTCATGGCTGCCTGAGTATCAAACGCCACTGAGGAAAATGATGGAACTGGATGCCGATTGGATCGCTTTGACTTCCTTATTTTTCGACGGTGACGTGGATTGCACAATTACGGTAAAAGACTATACCCAGTCGATCGGTGGGGAGAACTACAGGCAAAGTTATTACAATATTTATTCATTGAATCGTGTAAAGGAGTTCTTCAAGGAAAATGGGTATACAAAGTTTTCGTCCATTCCTTTTGAGATCGATATCGATTTGCCAAAAAGTGAAAAGACTGGCATGGGCAGTTATACGGAAAAATTGACAGATGGCCGAAGGTTGCAAATTTCCGGCCCGGTGTTGATGAGTTGGTACTTTTTATGTGCACAAAAATGATGATTTTCGCGTTCCATCCGGTTTTCGTCCAATACAAATGGCGAAACGGAGAATAAGATGGTACGAATGCAAGGGTTCGGTCAGTCCATGGGGAAACGGAAGGTGATGGATCTTGAATTTTGCCATCCAGAAAACGAAGATACCGGGTTGCTATGAGATGGTACCGAAAAGATTTACCGATCAGCGAGGCGCCTTTATCAAAACGTTCCACAAGGATGAGTTTGCGGAAAATCAATTGCACGTTCATTTTGCGGAGGAGTATCATTCGATTTCCTCGAAAGGCGTATTGAGAGGATTGCACTTTCAAATCCCGCCCAAAGACCATGTCAAAATCGTGTATTGCGTTTTTGGAGAGATCATGGACGTAGTAGTGGATTTGCGGGTGGGTTCCCCAGCGTATGGGGCCTATGAGATATTCCAATTGTCGGCGGACAAAGCAAATATGGTCTACATCCCAACAGGTTTGGCTCATGGTTTTTATGTATGCCGTGAGCCGGCTATCGTCATGTACAAAGCTTCGACGGTACACGCACCGGAATTTGATAGCGGTATTCATTGGGCTTCACTGGGAATAGAGTGGCCTGACAGGAACCCCATCATTTCCGAGAAAGACAGTGAACTCCCCCCGTTTCATAAATTTAAAAGTCCTTTCCGTTACCAAGAAATGTAGAAATACGAGCAAGGGCAAGCCAGTACCCAAAGACTTGGTTCTTTATCAAGGATCTGCAAGTCAAAGGAGGTAAGGAAATGAATCCTGCCTTGGGCACAAAGACGGCCGTAATTACCGGGGCAACCGGGTTTGTCGGTTCGCACCTGGCGCGCCATCTCGTTTCCAGCGGGTGGAATGTCCATGCCATTGTGCGCCCGGTATCCAAATCGCTTTCGCTTCTTCAGATGAGTGACCGAATCACGATACACCGACATTACGGATCAACACTAGACATGATTGATATCATGAAAGAAATAAAGCCGGATCTTGTATTCCATCTTGCCTCTCTGTTCCTGGCGCAGCATCAGGCAAGGGATGTCACGCCAATGATCCAAAGCAACCTTACGTTTGCGACGCAGCTGTTGGAAGCGATGAACGCATCCGGCGTATGCCGTTTGGTCAATACCGGAACTTCCTGGCAGCATTATGAAAACAAGCAATACAGCCCGGTTTGCCTGTATGCCGCAACCAAGCAAGCATTCGAATCTATTTTGGCGTACTATACGGAAGCTACCCCGTTACAAGCCGTCACTTTGAAACTATTCGATACGTATGGCCCGGACGATACCAGACCCAAGCTGTTTACTTTGCTTCAAAAAGCTGCACGAGAGCAAATACCGTTGCCCATGTCTGCCGGGGAGCAATTACTTGACCTCGTTTATATTGATGATGTCGTCAATGCTTTCTGCTTAGCGGCAGAGCACCTGCTGGAGGGAAAAAACGCCAGCAAGAGTGAAAGTTTTGCCGTAAGCTCAGGAAACCCGGTGACGCTCAAACACATTGTTTCCACCTATGAAAAGGCGATCGGAAGGGAAGTGAACATTCAATGGGGAGCCCGTCCCTACCGTCCACGTGAAGTGATGGTACCGTGGAACCAGGGAGACATCGTGCCGGATTGGCGACCACTCATTGATTTGGAAACGGGGATCAAAAAAATAGTGCCGCACTAAGGGGTGATAAACGATGATCATTCAGCAAACGAAACTGGTCGATTGCTATGAAATCATTCCCGACAGCTTCCACGATGAACGGGGCAGATTAATTAAAACCTTTCATCAGGATACGTTTGCTGCCCATCACCTTCAAACACGGTTTGTCGAGCAATACTATTCTACTTCCCGAAAAAGAGTGCTGAGAGGGTTGCATTTTCAACTGCCCCCTCATCAGCATGTGAAGCTCGTGACTTGCATTTTCGGCCAGGTTGTCGATGCGGTAGTAGACTTGCGAGCAGGTTCTCCGACCTTTGGGCAGTTTGCCTTGTTTGATCTGCACGCGGAGAAGGGGAATATGATTTATGTTCCGGCCGGCATGGCCCACGGTTTTTACGTCGTGAGTGAAAGCGCAGTGGTCGTGAATAATGCCTCGACTGTCTATTCGGCAGAACATGATTGCGGTATCAGGTGGGATTCGGTGGGGATTCCATGGGAGGACAAAAATCCTGTCGTGTCACAGAAGGACAGTACTCTTGTGCCGTTTCCGCTCTTTTTGAGCCCATTTGTGTATCAGAAGTAAAACAAAATGGATACCGAGAACTCATGCAGTCTCGATATAGTTCAGTACGAATTGTCTGATGTGGGCAAGCTTTTGTTTTCCGTCTTCTAGGGAGTCACCTTTCACTCCAAAATATATCTTCAATTTTGGTTCTGTCCCCGAAGGCCGTACGCAAAACCAGGATTCGCCTTCCAATTGGACTTTTACCACGTCGGAGGTTGGCAGGGAAAGCGGTACGATGATCCCGGTTTGCATTTCCTTGCGTGTGCCTGCCAGATAATCCTCGATTGCGATTACTTTTTTTCCGGACATCTCCGTCAGCGGACGGCTTCGAAAGAGGGTCATGATGTTCCTGATTTTCTTCATGCCTTCTTTTCCTTTAAACGTCAAGGAATGCAGTCCCTCATCATAGAATCCGTACGTTTCGAACAACTGAAGCAAGGCGTCGTGAATGGTTTTTCCTTGGGTTTTGTAGAAGGCACATACGTCCGCTATAATCAATGCGGTCTGTACGGCGTCTTTGTCTCGCACGAAGTCGCCAAGTAAGTACCCGTTGCTCTCTTCATATCCGAATTGAAAGGAATATTCTTTCGTAATTTCATACGTTCCAATTTTCTCCCCGATATATTTGAACCCTGTTAGCGTATCAATCGTTGCCATACCGAAATCAGCGGCAATCGCTCGTCCCAACTCTGAAGTGACGATCGTTTTTAAAACGGCGCCGTTTTTCGGCAGCAGCCCGATTCTTTGTTTGTGAGACAACATATAGTGGAGCAAGAGGGCGCCGGTCTGGTTGCCTGTCAGCACCGTATACTCACCATCCAACCATTTGACTGCCACCCCGAGCCGGTCACCATCCGGATCGGTTCCGAGAATCAAGTCGGCATCCACTTCCTTAGCGTATTGGATGGCCAACGTGAAAGCCTGATGTTCCTCTGGATTGGGAGAGGCGACTGTGGAAAAATCGGGATCCGGTTTAGCTTGCTCCTGCACCACGGTCACGTTTGGATAGCCGAACGATTTCAGCCCACGAGTTATTGCCTCCATGGTGGTGCCGTGAAGCGGCGTAAACACAATGCGAATCTGATCGGCTGTTAACGATGCCTTACCTGATTGGACCCGCAAGTTTTTTATCTGTTCTAGGTACACCTCCATCAGCTTGGTGCCGATCAACTTCAATAGGCCGTTTTTCTTCAAAGTCAGTTCATCCGATAAGTCGATTTCTAGTTCGTCGTCTACTTCGTTGATTTTGGTCATAAGCTGTTGGGCGATTGACAGTGTAATTTGAGCGCCGTCTGGTCCATACACCTTATACCCGTTGTATTCGGGCGGGTTATGGCTTGCCGTAATAACGATGCCGGCAGAAGCGCCTAAATGGCGAACGGCAAAAGAAAGAAGGGGAGTCGGGCAAAGGATGTCAAACACGTACACACGGATGCCATGTTTTCCGAGAACTTTTGCCGCTTCGAAGGCAAACTCGTGGGATTTATGCCGGGTATCGTAGGCAATCACTACACCTCTTTCCTTTGCTTCGATTCCCTGTTCGATTAGGTATCGGGCTAACCCTTCGGATGCTTTCCGCACAGTGTACACATTGATTCGATTGATTCCTGGCCCTCGTTCCCCGCGCATTCCACCCGTGCCAAATTCGATGTTCTTATAAAAACAATCTTCAAGGGCCACTTCGTCCTCCTTCAGGATGGTCAGGAGTTCCTTCATTTCCCGATCCAGAGCTGCAAAAGACGCCCAACGGCGGTAATGCTTTTTCCATTCGTCTGACATTGTCTGTTTCACTCCTGTTGGAAGGTACAGTCTTTTTACCTTATTACCATCAACGGGAAGGCGTGCATGATTAAAAAATCTCTGATTCATCTAAGGAATGACCGGTCATTTTTCTGAAGGTCTGGTAACGATCATGAACCAGAAAACTGGGGTGAACAAAGTGGAGCCATATATTAATGTGAAGACTGCAGTCTTCGACATGCAAGGATACCTTGAAATCACGAACGCGAGGCTTTCCCATCTAGCGTCCTTGCAACTTCAATTATCTGGGAAATCCATCGTAGATGTTGGCTGTGGAACTGGACGTTTGACTGAGTTTCTTGTGGGCCAAGGAGCAAACGTTTTTGGAGTCGATGGAAGGGAAGACAACATACAGCAAATGCGAATTTTCTATCCCCACGTCAAGGCAGAAGTTGTGGATTTGGAAACTGACGATTTGTTAAAATACGGTCCCTTTGATATCATGTTTTGTTATGGCATTTTGTACCATCTCTCGGATCCGTTGCACTTTATTAAAAACGCGGAAAAACTATGCAGCGACATGATCTTGATTGAAACATGCATTACAGATGCAGTGGAACCAATCTGTAAGATTGTGGTGGAGGACGGAACAAACAACTCCCAGTCTATTCATCATGCCGGTTCCCGCCCGAGTCCAGCCTACGTCATATTTTGCTTGAAAAAAGCGGGATTTCCGTTCATTTACGAACCGATAGAAAAACCTGCTCACCCTGAATTTCACTATACAAAACAAAACAATTATGAGTCCCACCAAAATGGTCACCTTATCCGTGAAATTTTTATTGCCTCCAAAAAACCATTGGATCATGGCCGGCTTGTGTTAGTCGGGTAGATTGGTCAGTTCCTGATAATAGAGGAACAATAACCGTCAGAGTGTTTATCCCTGACGGTTTTGTAATGGATAATGAATTCCTACTCTAGATTGGAATATCGAGCAAAAATGATCGGTGTATCAAATACGACATAACCATGTCTACGCACTCTATAATTGACAACCGGTCAGTAGGAATAACTAGCTCTGGGTTTCCGGGGGGATCGTAAGGGGATGAGAGTCCTGTAAACTCTCTAATTGTTCCTTCTTGCGCCATTTTGTAAAGCCCTTTTGGATCCCGGCCCTGACATACTTCCAAAGGGCATTGCACGTATATTTCGATAAACTCGCCAGGAGAAAACATGCTGCGCACCATATCCCTGTCAGATTGATAGGGGGAAATGAATGATGCTAAAACCAATAGGCCGGCAGCTACCATCATTTTCGAGATTTCCCCAGCTCTTCGAATATTCTCTTTCCGATCCTCCCGGCTGTATCCTAAGTCTTTATTCAGTGCAAATCGGAGGTCATCACCATCCAGCACGCAACTATGAATGCCCATTTGGTAGAAACGTTTATCTATTTCATTTGCCAAGGTGGATTTTCCGGAGCCTGACAAACCAGTAAACCATAGTACGCCACTTTTGTGCTGATTCCAGAAATGACCTGAATCGGGCTGCTCTCCTCATTGCACAATTGAACCAACCGCTCCGTCGACCACGGGTTGCCCTCATGCAAAAATGCAACGTGCTCTCGTTCGAACTGGTTTACTAACAATGTATTCATGGATGTGCCGGCCGTTTTGGGGAGGTGTAAAAAAATAAAGAGCTTATCCGCTCGCAAGACTCCACCCTCCTTCTGGTAACCATATATTCTCAGAATAGTTTATCCGCGGGATGAAGAATTGACATAAGCGCTTTTCTCATTTTGCCTGATAAAGTCCCTACCAACCGTACAGT
Source organism: Brevibacillus sp. NRS-1366 (assembly GCF_050467985.1). Lineage (NCBI taxonomy): Bacteria > Bacillati > Bacillota > Bacilli > Caryophanales > Paenibacillaceae > Brevibacillus > Brevibacillus sp. NRS-1366. The sequence continues at coordinate 43,929 of NZ_JBITPN010000060.1, forward strand.
TGTTCCGTAACACCAGAACGAAACAATGTTTTCTGACATATTCATAAGAGATATCAATTCCGGGTGCAAGCAGTACATTCATTCGTTGTGTGGAGGATTGTCATGAGGAGTATTTTCGATAAATCAGCCCCTCCAAAAGATCTATACTATTCTGCAAAGCAATGGATCCATACGTGTTTTGACAATCCAGAGGAACTCCAACCATTCTACAAGGAATGTCCCATTGAAAACATTCCATTCCAGCCAATATTCCGAAAACAGAAGATGGGCTGGCCCCAGCTGGTTAAACCGCGGCCGCACTACATTGTCATCATGCCGAAAGGGCGGGTCTGGGGGGGAAATGGAGCCGTCGTTAGTCCTGACAACAAATTGATCTGGGATGCTTCTCATGAAATCATGAGGAAACCTCGTGAACATTCCATCTTCTCTCAGTCGAAATTGCCTCCTGTCACCTTCATTCCAGAAAATTTGGCCGTTCTTACCCATATGGAAGGATACAGTTATTATTTTTGGATGTTTGATGTTTTGGCCCGCATTGAATTATTGCGCCGCAACGGCATTCAAAGCGACAGGTATGTCCTCGCATCGATGACACGTGCGTTTCAGGAGGAGACGTTAATGAAACTTGGCGTCTCTAGAGAAAAACGAATCATCTGTGACAATCTTACCCATATTCAAGGACTTGAACTGATCGTCACGCCTTTGGTGGCTGATACGGGAATGACGCCGAAATGGGCGTGCGATTTTCTCAGAGAAGAGTTCTTGCAAAAAACGGGGATAAAGCCGTCACAGGATTTCAAACGGATCTACATCAGCCGGGCCGATGCAAAACGAAGACATGTAAAAAATGAGCAAGAAGTAATGGGTTTTCTGAAAAACAATGGATTTGCTTGCTTACTTTTGGATGGACTATCGGTAGCTGAACAGGCCCAAATCTTTTTCTCGGCGGAAATGATTATCGCTCCCCATGGGGCAGCTCTGACCAACCTCGTTTTTTCCAAACCGGGAACCAAGGTTATCGAACTGTTTTCCCCACGCTGGGTGCGCCACACCTACTGGTGGATCAGCCAGCACGGTGATCTTGATTATGATCGATTGGTTTGCGGAGGCCCGATACTTCCTATTACACCTTCTGCACCACTACCTGAAATTCTTCATGCTTTGGAAGCCGATATCACAGTCGACATGAGGAAATTGAAGAAAAAGCTAAGGAGTGCCGGTATTTCGTAAAAGGAAGTAAATATCCATAGCTGGAGGGAAATCAAATGTTTTCAAGACTCCCTTTACTATCTCAAATTCCCGTAGCGGTTGTTTATACACCCGATTCCATTCTGCAGCGTAGTCAACCACATGAATTTTCGCCTAGCTACACGATGATGAATCGAAAACGATTTTCTACGTGCACAGATGTTGAATGGTTCAATAATAACCAGTATTTAGCAAGCGCAAATTTTGGAGCTGAATCTCTTCATATCTACTCTTTTCAGTCACAAGATCATACACTCACATTAGTACAATCGCTGAACAACCAAGATGGCTTGCAATTGCATTGGCCAGACAAATTAGCATTTTCACCAAACGGTAAGCATCTCGCCATCACGAATATCAAAGGAAACAGGCCTTCAGTAAATCTGTATAACATTGATCCTCAAACAAACTTGATTCAACCTATTCCCATTAAAGTAATTGAACACCCGCAAGCTATCTTTCATGGCGTACAATTTTCCACAAACTCCCAATACCTGGTGAGCTGTTCAATCGATCATGCTGGTCTAATTCTTATTTATAAGCTTGAGTCTGATGAAAACGGGGCACTCCATATTACTCTTTCACAGGTTTTGCAAAACCACTACTCACCCCTGAAGCCGAAATCGATTGATTTTTCTGGTGATGGTTCCCTTATGGCTGTTTGTTACGGACCCAATGCAGCCGATTCTTATCCATTCAATGGGGCGCTGGCAGTCTATGCTTTTGACAACGATACAGGAAAAATCAGTCCTCATCCTCTATGCGAATTGAAAGAGACTCCTGAATTATCGTATCCCGACGATGTTTCCTTTTCACATGATGCGATGTCTTCCATCATTGTCGTTCCGTCTCAAGTAAATGATACTGTTCTTTTTTATTCTTTTGACAAGATCAACAAACAGATTGATCCGCGCTTCTTTGCGTTTACCAATCCGGATGCACAGCTTTATTTTCCACATGGTCTTTCTCTTTCGTCAGATAATCATTACTTGGCTGTTTCAAATTATGGAGACGACAAAATTACGATCTATTCCACGAAGGAAGTCTTTTATCAAGAATAAAACTCATGGCAAGAGGGGAGAGGTGGACCTGTGAAAACAGCTTTCCTAACCGGAATCACCGGCCAAGACGGTGCATACCTCGCAAAATTCTTGCTGGAAAAAGGATACCGAGTGGTGGGGCTGGTTCCTCGCCGCAGCACAGTAGACCGCTGGCGGTTGGAGTATTTGAAAATTGCGGATGAAGTGGAATATCAGGACGGGGACATTCTGGATCTCTCGTCCCTGACCAGGGCGATCAAAAAATCCAAGCCGGATGAAGTGTTCCATCTGGCAGCTCAAAGCTTTGTAGGTTCCTCGTGGGAGCAGCCGATCCTCACGGCACAGTCTACCGGAATGGGTGTTTTGCATGTGCTGGAGGCGATTCGCGAAACCGATCCGGCCATCAAAATGTACCAGGCGTCGTCGAGTGAGCTGTACGGCTTGATCCAGGAACCGAAGCAATCGGAGGACACCCCCTTTTACCCGCGAAGCCCTTACGCGGTATCCAAGCTGTTCGGATACTGGATGACGAAAAACTACCGGGAGAGCTTTCAAATGTTTGCCTGTAACGGAATCCTTTTCAATCACGAATCTCCGCTTAGGGGACTTGAGTTTGTCACACGAAAAGTGACGCATGCAGTCGCGCGAATCGTGCATAAAAAGCAAAAAGAGCTGCGCTTGGGTAACATCCAGGCCAAGCGAGACTGGGGCTTCGCTGGCGATTACGTCGAAGCGATGTGGCTCATGCTGCAGCAGGATCGGCCTGATGATTTTGTCATAGCGACTGGGAAAACGGCAACGGTCGAGGAGATGTGCAAAATCGCTTTTGACTACGTGGGACTCGACTATCAGGATTACTTGGTGATCGACCCGGATCTATACCGGCCAGCGGAAGTGGATGTCTTGCTGGGAAACCCAGAGAAGGCGAAGCAGGAGCTGGGCTGGGTGCCGAAAACAAAGCTGGAGCAATTGATTCACATGATGGTAGAAGCCGATTTGCAGCGAGTGGCAAGCATTCCATAAAAATCGAGAAATGAAAAAACGAGGCTGCGCAGTCGCCGTCCTCGTTTTTTCTGTTTCTTGCTAATTCAAATAGATTAAAACGCTTTTTTGCCAGCGAACCATGCGGTAATCCGATGGTTGATCTGCTCTTCACTCAAATCCTCAAACAGCTTGGCATCCACAACCATGTCGTACAGACGTTCCAGTGGCTCGCGGCCGTCCGCTTTCTTCGCTTTGGCGTCGTTCTTTAGCAACTCCCACGTGTCTACGACAAACTGGCGTCGGTCCACCTCAGCTTTTCGGAAAAAGAACTCCAACTGCTCTACATGATCGAGAAAATCGCTGCCGAACCGGCTCTCTACATTCCCGCGAAGCAAAGCAATCTCAGCTTCATACATCGGGCGCTCATTGCCTTTTTCCTTAGAGATCCAAGGTGTCTCTAGAACGAGGGGCAAATGACGAATTTTATCGTGTTCTACGATGTATTTCATCGCGTCGTAGCCAATCAGTCCGGCACCTACAGGCGCGTGACGGTCCTTGCCGGCTGCACGGAAGTTTTTGCTGTCGTTTAGGTGTACGACCGACAATCGATCCAGACCGATGATCTTATCGAACTGCTCAAGCACGCCATCGAAGTCGTTGACGATATCGTAGCCAGCATCGTGAATGTGGCATGTATCCATACATACTTTCAGTTTTCCATTGTCCTCTACTTTATCCATGATGTCAGCGAGCTCTTCGAAGGTACGGCCAATTTCTGTCCCTTTGCCAGCCATGGTTTCCAGGGCGATGTTCACATCCGTGGCCTTGACACCGGCAAGCACTTCGTTCAGCCCTTCCGCGATTCGCGCAACGCCGTATTCCGCATCTTTATCGGTGTACGCGCCCGGATGGAGAACGATGTTTTTCACGCCGAGGTAATCCGTGCGGCGAATTTCTTCTTGCAAGAAGCGAACGGCAAGCTCGAAGGTGTCTTCTTTATAAGAGCCTAGATTAATGATGTAAGGCGCATGGACGACGATTTCACCGATGTCATGCTTGACCATGATTTCTTTGCCCTCTGAAATGAATTGGTCTTCAATCGGTTTGCGGCGTGTATTTTGCGGTGCTCCAGTATAGATCATGAATGTACTTGAGCCATAGGAAGTAGCTTCTTGGGCGGCATTCAGAAGTCCTTTACCTGAGAAAGATACGTGTGAACCTATTTTTAACATAGATTGTATTCCCTCTTTCTTCTCAAAAAATGTAGGCAGTGTTCCAAGCGCAATATCTCTATCTATAAAAGTAACGCAAGATTCCCGTTTCGTCCAATGGGAAGAGCGGCTGTGTATATTGCTACCCCTATTTTCTGCAAATGACGAGAAAAAGGGGTACTTCTATGTCTGAGAAAAGAAAGATAAACCTATTGCGAGAATAGAACAACCTATTAATTATAATAGGACAACCTATTAATAGCTGTAAGGGGTAGTGAGTTACTTGTTTTCCTTTGTTAATCGGCAGAAAATTCACCGTTATGGGATATTTCCTATTGTTGGCACGACATTTGCTACTGTAGAAAAGTACAAACATTCCAATATTCGCAATCAAAAGGAGACTACTTATGAACGTGGTAGCTAACGTATACCGAGGAGAAAAGATAGAGAGCTCTCATCTCGGTCACATCGCTGTCGTCAATTCGGACGGTACACTGCTTTATTCATACGGAGATCCGCATCGCCCTACGTATGCGCGCTCCAGCATGAAACCGATGCAGGCCATTCCTGTCGTGGAAACCGGAACTGCCGATCACTATCATCTCGAGCCTGCTGACTTATCCCTTTGCTGTGCCTCTCACAGCGGAGAGCCGCGGCATCGATCACGGGCGATGGGAATGCTTGAGCGCGCTGGACAGCCCGAAGAAGTACTGCAATGCGGTACCCACGTTCCCCGTGATGAAGAGAGCTACAAGCAGTTGATCCGCGAGGGTAAGCCGCTCACGCCTGTTTACAGCAACTGTTCAGGTAAGCACTCCGGAATGATCGCCACGGCGACGTACATGGGGGAAGATGTTGCTACGTATCACTTGCCAGAGCATCCCGTTCAACAGCGGATTCTCGAGGTCGTGGAAGATATGACGGGTTACCCAAAAGAAAAAATTTACATGGGGACAGACGGTTGTGGGGTGCCGGTACATCAATTGCCGCTTGCCAACTACGCCTGGGCTTTTGCCAAGCTGGCTAAACCAGAGGTCATTTCCAGTCAGAAGCGCCAACAAGCGGTAAAGCGTATCACGGATGCAATGACCACCCACCCCGAAATGGTAGGGGGAAATAACCGATATTGTACAGACCTGATGAGTGCCTTCGGTGGCAGGATTGTAGGGAAAGCGGGTGCTGAATCCGTGTACTGCTTGGGTGACCGCGAGACGGGGCTTGGCATTGCAGTGAAGATCGAAGACGGAGGAGCACGTGCTATCAACCTCGTCGTAAATGAGGTGCTTCGCCAGCTAGGAATCGGGATCGACGGACCATTGAAAAATCTTGCGGAATACACCAATCCAGAGATTACGAACATGAGCGGCACAGTCGTTGGCCGCATCGAGGCTGCGTTTACTCTCCAGCCAGAGAATCATTCCCTGCGTGCATAAATGGCATCTCACCCGGGAGCCGTTTATCTATAACCATTCCTTCACAAAGACAAAGGGGGTCATTATTTCATGAAGTTGCAAAAAGGGTGGAAGCTGCTCAGCTCGGCTGCTTTGGCAGCTGTTCTGACAGTAACAGGCTGTAGCCAATCAGCAGCTCCAACACAACCAGGGGCAGCCACAGGACAGTCGCCGCAAGCAGATGGTGGACAAGCTGATATGGCGGCAATGCTCAAGCTCAATTTGAAGACGGAACCACCTTCTCTTGATCCGCCAAAAGGCTTTGACAGTACATCCAATGAAGTGTTGAACGCCACCATGGAAGGCTTGGCACGTCTGGACAAGGATCATAAGCCACAACCGGCTATGGCAGAAAAATGGACAGTGAGCGAAGATGGCAAAACCTACACGTTCACACTGCGTGACAGCAAATGGTCCAACGGAGATCCGGTGACCGCCCAAGATTTTGAGTTTGCCTTCAAGCGCATCCTCGATCCGAACAATGCATTCCCTTCCGCTTTTCTCGCGTACTACATCGCTGGCGCGGAAGAGTACAACACGGGCAAAGGAAGCGCAGATGGCGTTTTGGTGAAGGCGATTGATGACAAGACGTTGGAAGTGAAGCTCAAAGCACCGGCAGGCTTCTTCCTGCACATCCTCACCCAGGCGACTTTCTTCCCTGTAAATAAAAAGGTCGCCGAGAGCAATCCGAAATGGGCAGAGAATGCTTCCAGCCTCGTAACCAACGGTCCTTTCAAAATGCAGGATTGGGTGCACGATCAATCTGTCAAGGTCGTCAAGAACGATGGCTATTGGGACAAGGATTCTGTTAAGTATGCCGGAATCGACTGGGTCATGGTCAATGATGAAAATACCCAGTATCAAATGTATAAAACAGGTCAGCTCGACATGGTGCAAACCGTGCCGAACGACATGAAAAAGAAGCTGATTGACTCCGGTGAAGCCAAAGTAGAACCGGAAGCATCGATTTACTACTATCGCATGAATACCAAAATGCCGCCATTTAACAATGTCAACATCCGCAAGGCGTTTGCCCTCGCCATCGATCGCCAATCGTTGATCGATAACGTGGTGCAAGGCAAACAGTCTCCGGCATTGGCTCACATACCGACCGGCTTCCCAGAGCCGACCGGCGGAGATTTCCGCGAAAAGGGCGGGGATTTCATCAAGGATAACGACATCGAGCAAGCAAAAGCCCTGCTGAAAAAGGGAATGGAAGAGGAAGGCTGGACGACCCTACCGCCGGTAACCATGACCTACAATACGAGCGATGCGCATAAGTCGATCGCACAAGTACTGCAGGAAATGTACAAGAAAAACCTGGGTGTAGATGTAAAGCTGGAAAACAAGGAATGGAAAGTGTTCCTGGCTGACCAGCGAGCTCGTAATTTGCAGTTCTCCCGCTCGACTATTCCAGCAGACTATGGCGACCCGATCAACTTCCTGGAGCTTTATGTAACCGATCATCCAGGAAACCGGATCAACTACAGCAACAAAGAGTACGACGGATTGGTCGAAAAAATCCGCAACACCGCAGATGAGACAGAACGCTTCAAATTGATGCATGACGCAGAGAAGATTTTCATGGATGATATGCCGCTCGTTCCGATCTACTTTATGACAAAAGTATTCATGGATCAGCCAAACGTAAAAGGCATCATTCGTCACCCTGTAGGAACACTCGACTTCAAATGGGTGGAGATCGGCAAAAAATAGTAAGATAAATGAAGACAAGAGCTGTGCTTATAGAAAGCTCTTGTCTTCACTTTACATCCTGGAGCGAGTGAGATGGAGAAAAAAACAGTAACATTTGTTGCAAAAATGGATGAATTTTTACAGTCAGTCGTCAGTCAGTGCCATGAATTAGGGGTTTCGGAGGATATTCATATTGAGGCAATCCGGGTAGATCAATTGCCGTTTCGTCCGATTACCCAGGGTGCCTTGGTTGTTCTTTCAACGAATAGCATCGTTTCGCAAGTAGAGCCTTATTTGCCTTCTGGCTCAAGCATGATTGTGGCGAAGCGGATGCTGCCTTACCACAATCTGCGGGGTGTGCTGGAGATTCCTAAAGGAGTCAAGGTGCTGCTGGTAAGTGATACAGAAGAGACGGCGCTTGAAAACGTAGAGCTTCTGCGGGCATCGGGAATCGACTTTGATGTTTACCCGTATTATCCAGGTGCCTCGTATCCGCCAGATATCGAGGTGGCTGTCACCCCCGGAGAGCCAGAGCATGTGCCTCTCCATATTCGCAAAGTAGTGGATATCGGATTTCGCAGTATCGACTTGTCTACCTGGCTTGCGATTTACGCCCATTTTAACAGCGGCAATTTTCAGCGTGTGACAGCACGGGCTATGCAATCCCTGATTTACATTACGAAAGAGTTGAATCACGAGATCAAACATGCCCACTTATTGGGCCAATACTTAGAGTCCATTGTCAACCGGATTGAGGACGCCGTCATTGCCTTTGATGAAAACGAGAAGATCCAGTTTGTCAATCAGAAGGCAATTGATACTCTCAATCTGGCAGGAAGCAGTGTAGTTGGGGAAAGCTCGGCAAATTGTCTGCCAAAGGACTTCTACGAATTGATTTCGCAATGCGAAGAAAATGAGGATATTTTGGTAGATTGGGCGAACAAAACCTACTTTTTCCGCAAAATGCACATTGTCATGGAAGGCAGTTTTCTCGGGAGCTTGCTTCTGTTTCGCAAGGCGGCTGAAATTGAAAAGCTGGAGCATGACTATCGCTTGCGTCTCTACAGCAAGGGTTTGGTAGCCAAGTACCAGTTCGAAGACATTTACGGAGAAAGTGTTTCCTTTCAAAAAGTCATTCAGATTGCCAGAAAGATTGCCCGAAGTAATTCCACTGTGCTTTTGCTCGGAGAGACAGGGACAGGAAAGGAATTGCTCGCCCAGGCTATCCACAATGCCTCGCCGCGTCGGCGTGAGCCGTTTGTTGGCGTCAACTTTGCAGCCATCTCCGAAACGCTGCTGGAGAGCGAATTGTTCGGTTACGAGGAAGGAGCCTTTACCGGTGCGCGAAAAGGTGGGCATATGGGCTGGTTCGAGCTGGCTCACAAAGGCACGATTTTTCTCGATGAGATCGGCGATGCCAGTGGAGCGATTCAAAACCGACTGCTGCGGGTACTGCAGGAGCGGCAGATCATGCGGGTCGGTGGCAATAAAGTGATTCCGACAGATATCCGCGTTATCGCAGCTACGAATCAGGATCTGCAGCACATGGTACGCGAAGGTTCTTTCCGGGCTGACCTTTACTATCGCTTGAACATATTGCCGATCCATCTGCCACCTCTCAGAAACCGCCGGGAAGACATCGGCTGGCTGGTCCAGCAATTTATAAAAAAATACTCGTTTGATTTGCGTCGTCCTCCATTCACGCTGACGAGTGAAGCGTTCAAAGCGATGGAGCGCTACGATTGGCCCGGCAACATTCGCGAGCTGGAAAATGTGGTGGAGTATTTGGCGCATGTGGTGGAGGAAGAGGCCTATGTGTACCATCTGCCGTTTCTGCGCGAGGAGCTGGAGTCGCCGCTGGCAGAAGAAGGTCTCTCAGACGAATGCGATGCGATCCGCGCCGAGTATGAGAAACGAGGATTCCTTAAAGAAGTAATTTCCATATTACAGAAGCTAAAACAGGGCGGCACCGGAAGATATGTCTTGCAGGAGCAGTTGCAGCAGACTGGACTTGTGATGTCACCCCAACAGCTCCGCTATCGTTTAAAGCTGTTGCAGCAGGATGAACTGATTCATGTAGGCAAAGGAAGACAAGGAAGTCAGATTTCTTCCAAAGGAGAAGCTTTTCTCACCTGTTTTCATCGGACAAAAGGAGGAGGAGGATTGCATGAGTGATTATTGGAAGCAGCGGGCGCTTTCGCAAAAAGACGCGTATGTGGCTGATCTGATATCGTTTCTGTCGATCAACAGCATCGAAGACATGTCGACAGCAACAGACGGCAAGCCTTTTGGCAAAGGGGTAGCAGAAGCGCTCACAGCGATGCTGGAGCGCGGTGAACGAGCTGGATTTCAAACGAAGAATCTACAGGGGTATGCTGGAACGATCGAGTACGGGGACGGAGAGGAAGAGATCGGCGTTCTCGTTCACATCGATGTCGTGACAGTAGGAGAAGGCTGGACCACACCTCCTTTTGAACCGGATATCCGGGATGGGAAAATCTATGCGCGCGGCGCGATCGACGACAAGGGACCAGCGCTTGCCGCCTACTATGCTTTGAAAATGGTGAAGGACTCGGGGCTGCCGCTTCGAAAGCGCGTTCGCCTCATCATTGGCACAGATGAGGAGAGTGGATGGCTCTGCATGAAATATTTTGCCGAGCACGATCAGGTACCGCAGGTCGGTTTTTCACCGGACTCTTCGTTCCCGATGACCCATGCCGAAAAAGGACAAATCAATCCGACACTGACGATCGCCCCCAGCTCACCTGCGGAAACATTCGATGGCTGGCGGCTAGTATCTTTCGTCTCAGGGGATCAGGGCAACAGCGTTCCGGACAAAGCGACTGCAATCATTGACGTGGGGGATTCGGCGCAGGACGAGACCGTTCTCCAAGAGGTTGCCAAACAGTGGGAGACGTATCTTCAGGTACACCAGACAACAGGACAGGTGGAACAAACAGAGCCAGGACAGGTGCGATTTTCTTTGGCGGGGAAACCAGCACATGGCATGGAGCCTCATCGCGGGGTGAATGCCGGCACGCTCTTAGCCCGTTTTTTGAAAGCGTTCTCGTTTGAAGCATCCGAGTATTCGTTTCTTTCTCTCCTCTCCGACATCTTGCACGAGGATCATTACGCCGAACGGCTGCACATGGCCTGTGAGGACGAGGTATCGGGCAAGCTGACGGTCAATGCGGGGATTTTGCGCTACAGCCAAAGCGAAGGAGGCAGTGTCCGCTTGAATATCCGCTATCCGGCGACCATTTCCTGCCAGGAGTATGTGGAAAAACTGGAGCGGCGTGTGGACGAGCTGGGCTGGACGATCTCCAATCTGCGAACCTCTAAGTCGCATTATGTTCCAAAAGATCATCCGGTGATTGAAACATTGTCTCGTGTTTATGAGGAGCATACCGGACTGCCAGCGAATCTGCTTTCTTCCGGTGGTGCGACGTACGCCAAGATCATGAGCTCTGGTGTGGCTTTTGGACCGCTTTTCCCAGGCAAAGAATCTACCGCTCATTTAACTGACGAATACGCTGAGATTGATGACCTGCTGCGTGCGATGGCGATCTATGCCCATGCGATCTACGAGCTGGCTAAGTAAACAAGGAGGACTTCGATGTCAAACTATCTGGTAAAACGTGTTTTGATGATGATCGTCACGCTCTGGATCATTGTGACGCTGACGTTTTCCTTGATGCATGCGATCCCCGGTAACCCATTTGCCTCTGAATCAGATCAGTTGCCGGAGCAAATTCTCAACAACCTGCGAGCGAAATACAATTTGGACCAACCGCTGCCCGTCCAATACGTGCTTTATTTGAAAAATTTGCTTATGTTCGATCTGGGACCATCCATTAAATCCGATTCGCGCGGGGTCAATGACATGATCTCTGATGGTTTTAGCGCTTCCGCTTGGTTGGGGGCTCAAGCGATTGGGATTGCATTGGTGTTTGGTATTTTGTTCGGAATTATTGCCGCGCTCAATCGCAACAAATGGCTGGACTATGTAGCGATGGCACTCGCTGTTATGGGGGTTGCGATTCCCAGCTTCATCATGGCACCGCTTTTGATCAACTACTTTGCAATCAAACTAACCATTTTTCCAGTAGCCACATGGGGTACGTGGATGCATACAGTTCTGCCATCTCTGGCCCTGGCTTTTGGCCCAGTGGCAATAATCACGCGATATATGCGTGCAAGCATGATTGAAGTCATGAATCAGAATTATATCCGTACGGCAGAGGCAAAGGGCATTCCGATGTGGATCATCGTCATCCGCCACGGTATTCGCAACGCGATTCTACCGGTTGTCACCTTCCTGGGGCCACTGATCGCTTCCTTGATTACAGGGACCTTTGTCGTCGAAAAAATCTTTGCGATTCCTGGTATCGGGAAGTACTTCGTTGATGGGATTTTCAATCGTGACTATCCGGTGATTCTGGGTACAACTATTTTTTACAGCGCGATTCTGATTGTGACGATCTTTTTGATTGATATCGCGTACACCCTAATTGACCCGCGGATCAAGCTGACCAACAAGGAGAGATAAACTGTGGCGATGGAACCAAGAATTGACCCGTTATTTCGCCCGTTGAGCAAAAATGTGCAGGCCAATGTCATTTCTCGGCCGAGTCTCAGCAATGGGCAGCAAGTCATTCGTAAGCTGATCAAAAATAAATTGGCAATGTTAGGACTGGTCATTATCATCATGCTGGTGGGAATGGCCATTATTGGTCCGAGTCTCGTTCCGTACAGCTATTCGGACCAAAGTCTGCTGACAAAAAATCAGGAGTTATCCTCCGAGCATTGGTTCGGGACAGATGAACTGGGGCGTGACATGTTTGCGCGTACGTGGTACGGGGCGCGAATTTCATTGACGATCGGTGTGGTAGCAGCCTTGATCGACCTGGTGATTGGTGTGACTGTCGGTGGGATCGCCGGTTACATGGCAGGGCGCGGCAAGCGTGGGGACCGCATCGATACGATCATTATGCGTGTGATTGAAGTGTTGTATGGACTTCCGTATCTGTTGGTCGTCATTTTGTTGATGGTGGTCATGGAGCCAGGAATGCTTACGATTATTATCGCTTTGTCAGCCACAGGCTGGGTTGGAATGGCCCGGTTGGTGCGTGGACAGATTTTGCAACTGAAGAACCAGGAATTTATCTTGGCTGCCCAAGTGCTCGGTGCAAAATTCACACGGATTTTGCTCAAGCATTTGATTCCAAACACATTCGGCGTCATTATCGTGAATCTGACTTTTACGATTCCTTCTGCAATCTTTGCGGAGTCGTTCCTGAGCTTCTTGGGGTTAGGTGTACAAGCGCCGGTAGCGAGCTGGGGGACGATGACAAACGACGGTCTTGGCGTTATTTTGACCGGTGATTGGTGGCGTCTGTTCTTCCCCGCATTGATGATTTCACTGACGATGTTTGCCTTTAACGTATTCGGCGACGGCCTGCAGGATGCTCTGGATCCGCGCCTGCGCGACTAAAGACGCACAAGGGTGACGAGAGACGCACTTGTGCGGCTAGAGAAGAGGGGAGAAATGGCGATGAAACCGCATTTGCTGGAAATTGAAAATTTGAAAGTAAACTTCAAGACATACGGCGGCGAAGTCCAGGCTGTGCGCGGTGTCTCCTTTCATGTGGACAAGGGGGAGACGGTCGCGATCGTGGGAGAGAGCGGCTGTGGAAAGAGTGTGACCGCTCAGGCGATCATGGGCCTCATTCCGAATCCTCCCGGGAAGATTGTCGGCGGCAAGGTCGTTTTCGAAGGGGAAGAAATTAGTCAGCTGCCAAAGAAAGAATTACTGGGGATTCGCGGGACGCAGATCGGGATGGTTTTTCAGGATCCGATGACTGCGCTGAATCCGACGATGAAGGTAGGAACGCAGATTGTCGAGGGCTTTGTCCGCAGTCAAAAGGTGACGAGGGAAGAAGCGCGCAAAAGAGCTATCGAGATGCTCAAGCTGGTAGGTATTCCTGATCCAGAACAACGGGTAGACCAGTATCCTCACCAATTTAGCGGTGGAATGCGTCAGCGCGTGGTCATTGCTATCGCTCTCGCATGTCAGCCCAAGCTGGTGATTGCAGACGAACCGACAACTGCGCTCGACGTAACGATCCAGGCACAAATCCTCGACCTTTTGAAACGCCTGCAAGAAGAGCAGGAGCTATCCGTCGTTATCATTACGCATGATCTGGGTGTAGTGGCCGAGATTGCTCACCGGATGGTCGTGATGTACGCAGGTATGGTCGTGGAGACGGGCACAGTCGAAGATGTCTTTGCCAACCCTCGTCATCCGTATACATGGGGACTCATGCGCTCACTGCCGCGTCTCGATGAGGGTGAGAAGCAACGGTTAGTCCCGATTGAAGGAACACCTCCTGACTTGTTTCATCCGCCAAAAGGCTGCCCGTTCGCCGCGCGTTGTGATTTTGCCATGGAAATCTGCGATCAGCAAATGCCCGTGACGAGTAGCTTCGAGCAGGGACATCAGGCGGCATGCTGGCTGCACGATTCGCGAGCACCTCGCATCGAGGAACTGGTTGCTGTAGGGAGGCAGGGAGTATGACAGAAGCACTCTTGGAAGTCCGTGATTTAAAGAAATACTTTTCGATCGGACAAGATTTTGACCTCAAGGCGGTAGACGGTGTTTCCTTTACCATTCAAAAAGGAGAAACGCTCGGATTGGTTGGCGAAAGCGGCTGCGGCAAGTCGACCCTGGGGCGTACAATCATCCGCCTGTACGAGAATACTGCTGGGGACGTCCTGTTTAAAGGAAAGAATGTTCACAAGCTGCGCGGAAAGGAAGTCAGTCAGTTTAATCGTGATGTGCAGATGATTTTCCAGGACCCGCAGGCCAGTCTCAATCCACGGATGACGGTAGAAGACATTATTGCAGAAGGGCTCGATATTCATGGACTCGGCAGGGGGGCGCGTCGGGAGCGTGTGGCAGAGCTATTACAACTGGTGGGCTTGCACAGGGATCATGCGCAGCGTTTTCCACATGAATTCAGTGGCGGACAGAGGCAGCGGATCGGGATTGCACGGGCGCTGGCCGTAGAGCCGGAATTCATCATTGCGGACGAGCCGATCTCGGCGCTCGACGTTTCTATCCAGGCGCAAGTGGTGAACTTGTTGGAAGATCTGCAACAGGATCGCGGTTTAACCTATTTGTTCATCGCCCACGATTTATCCATGGTCAAGCACATCTCCAACCGCATCGGTGTGATGTATTTAGGCAAAATGGTGGAGCTGGCAACAAGCAACGAGCTGTACGCCCGCCCGCTCCATCCGTATACCCGTGCCTTGCTTTCTTCTGTACCCGTGCCAGATCCGACTGTAAAGAGGGAGCGTATCGTCCTTCAAGGTGATTTGCCGAGTCCGGCCAATAAACCTAGCGGCTGCGGTTTTCGCACTCGTTGTCCGCTGGCGACAGCTCGCTGCGCGGAGGAAGAGCCTGTTTGGCAGGAGGCAGAGGCCGGGCACTGGGTCGCGTGTCACGTGATTTAGTCAAATCAATTGCGATTCATGAAAAAGACGTTCCCGAAGTGGGAACGTCTTTTTTGATAAGTAGATCACTCATGCCCGCAATCAGCTTATAAATAAAAGAAGCAGGTAAGTACTAGGGAGAACAAAATGAAACAAGCGCCTATTGTAACGAGTAAATATGTTCCGAATCGAGCGAGTGTTTCCTTATTTTGCTGAAAAGTGGGATCTTCTAATTGGAACATATCGTCCTTTATCATGCGGGGCTTTCGGAAAAACAATTCTTTCAGTTGCTTAAATCCGCGCAGGAATACAATGAAAAAACCAGATCTGACGACAAGTGCTAGGCAGCCTGCCATCAATAATAGAAGACCTGTAAAAAAGCTCTTGTTAATGATGGATAACAACACGACAGGTTGAAGATTCATTCCTAATAGGATGCTGGAAATGACTGTGATTGCTAGTAGGATAGTCATCCATTTTCTCACGTATAAAACACGTCCTTTTCTATCATAGAGAGGTTTAAGTAATTCATCGTATAAAAGTTTTTTTACAAATCAGCAGCGATGCGCTGTGCCTCCCGTAAAAAAGCGAGCACAGCGGGGGAGGCTTCGGTAAGAGAACGAACAGCTAATCCGATCTGCCTGGACAAAGGCGGAGAGAGGTCAAGAACAGCAACTTTGCGCAGGGATGTGGGCAGGGTGAGGGTGGGGATCACTGTCACTCCAACGCCTGCTTCCACCATCGCAAGAATCGTGGCATTATCTGCGACCTCAAACATTGTTTGCGGCTGTAATCCGCTCCTAAGAAATTCGGCCCCAATCAGCAATTCACAGCCTGCCATTGGCATGATGAATGGTTCACCAGCTAGCTGCTTTAAAGTAAGGAAAGATTCCTTTGCGAGCGGATGGTCAATCGGAAGCACAGCCTTCAAGGAGTCATTCTTGAGCATGACTCCTTCCAATCCGTCTTCGGGCCAGACATGAAAGCCAACATCCACGACTCCGGTGTGGAGCCATTGTTTGATTTCTTGGTAGGAGCCTTCAAACAGTCTCATCTCCATTTGGGGGTAGAGGGTGTGGAAAGACTTCAGTAACTGTGGCAGGAGGTTGGCTGTCACACTGGGAAAAGAGCCGATTCGGATGGTTGCTTGTTGAAGGCCGGTAGTTTGCGCTGCAACTTTTTTGATTAGCGCTGTTTGTTCTAAAATGGTCCGGGCAGAGGCGGTCACCTCTTCGCCTGCTGCTGTCAGCTTTACCCCGCTGCGATTTCGGACGAATAAAAAGATCCCGAGCTCTTTTTCTAGAGCACTGATGGTATGGCTGACTCCTGATTGACTCAATCCGATTTTTTCCCCTGCCCTAGTGAAGCTGCCGCTTTCGGTGACGGCAACAAGCACTTCCATTTGAAATAAAGTCATTGGCCTTGTCCTTCCATGAAATTTTTATCATGTTAAGCATGCGAAACCTTCAGTTTACTTGGAATGTTCTTGTATTTATGATTAGAAATAACAAGAGATCCAATCGAATTACAAAGGAGAGGAATTTATGAATGCTGTGAGCGTGTACCATGTAGATGCCTTTACGAAAGACCCCTTTGCCGGGAATCCCGCAGGTGTCATCCCGGATGCTCGTAATTTGACTTTACCGCAAATGCAGCAGATTGCCAATGAATTGAACCTTCCTGAATCCGCTTTTTTGATGCCGTCGGTCCATCCCGAAGCAGATTTTCGCATTCGGTATTTTTCGCCGACAGTCGAAATCGACTTTTGTGGCCATGCCACAGTAGGGTCTTCCTGGCTCTTGGCAACAGAGCTTGGGTGGCTGGAAAAAGGCCGGCGCATCGTTTTTGAGACGAATGTAGGATTGATTCCGGTTCAATTGGAAACAGAGGACGGAAAATTGAAAAGGGTGCAGATGACTCAAATTACTCCCTCGGTCAAGGAAATTGACTTGAACCCAGTAGAGGTAGCGCGGATGGTCGGGATACAAACAAAAGATATAGATGATCGATATCCGATAAAGCTGGCTTCTACTGGCGGATTGCATCTGCTTGTCCCTGTCCGCACCCGAGCAGCGATAGATCAGGCAATCCCGCTACAATCTGAATTGGGGGCAATGAATAGAGAACACCGAATTACAACCACTCATCTGTTTACATGGGATGCACAGGAAGGTTACGATCTGTATACCCGTGATTTCGCACCTGCTATTGGGATTCCGGAAGATCCGGTGACTGGGGCTGCCAACGGGGCTTTAGCGGGCTATCTAGCGTTGGAGAAACTGCTGCCGGTAGGGGAGAAGCATCACCTAGTAGTCGGGCAAGGGCACGCTATCAGTCGTCCGGGAACATTGTATATAACGGTAGAGACTTCTTCAAAAGACCCTGTCATTCATGTCGCAGGCGAAGCGCATGTGACGATAGCGGGTCAGTTGCGTGTATCAGCAAAGTGATGAGTACTCGCTACATTTGCGGTCTACCAATTGCAAGGGGATAATAGAAAGTAGGAAATGTGCACTCAGATAGATTTCAAAAGAGGAACGAGGGGGATATTTGGAACATGTATCTCTAATTGTCACGAAACTTCGGGAAGCCGGCTGTGTTTTCGCTGAAGAAGAGGCGCAGTTGCTCGTCTCTGAGGCACGGACGCCGGCCCATCTCGCCGCCATGGTGGATCGACGGGTAGCTGGACTGCCTCTCGAACACGTCGTCGGCTGGGCGGAGTTCTGTGGTGTGCGGATTGAGGTCGATCTGGGAGTCTTTGTACCACGCCGCCGCACCGAGTTTCTAGTCAGTCAAGCGGCTGCGCTTATCCGGCATAGAGCCGTCGTCGTGGACCTGTGCTGCGGATCAGGCGCGGTTGGCGCAGCACTAGCTGCTGTCCCGGAACAGGTCGAGTTGCACGCCGCTGACATAGATCCTGTAGCGGTACGATGTGCCCGGCGCAACGTCATTGCCTCTGGTGGTCACGTATACGAAGGAGACCTCTATGAACCACTCCCCGCCAGGCTGAGAGGACATGTCGATATTCTCGTCGCAAATACACCCTATGTACCTACACTCGCGATCGGACTATTACCTCCGGAAGCTCGTATATACGAGGCGCGTGAAGCGCTCGACGGTGGCGCAG
Source organism: Brevibacillus sp. NRS-1366 (assembly GCF_050467985.1). NCBI lineage: Bacteria > Bacillati > Bacillota > Bacilli > Caryophanales > Paenibacillaceae > Brevibacillus > Brevibacillus sp. NRS-1366. The sequence continues at coordinate 62,182 of NZ_JBITPN010000060.1, forward strand.
ATGGGCTTGACGTCCAGCGCCGGGTGGCGCAAGCGGCGAGGCTCTGGCTGGCACCGGGTGGTCACCTGCTGGTCGAAACTAGCGAGAGGCAGGCGACGCAGACTATGGAAATTTTTGCTCACAGCGGGCTGACAGCATGGGTCGTCACCTCCGACGAAATGGAAGCTACTGTCGTGATCGGAACTATGCCGTAATGTTCGTGCCGCTCAGCCTGAGAAAGCACAGAAAGTAAACCCACACCCCCTCCTCAGGCAAACAGGGCGATCGAGGGGGTGCTATCCTTTTTCAATGCGGCTCCCAGCGCAGCTTGCGTGCCTGCTTGAATCGCTCTTCTACATAGGGCCAATTAACGATATTCCACCAGCCCTCTACATATTTATCGCGCTCGTTTTGGTACGCAAGAAAATAAGCATGCTCCCAAACATCAAGAACGAGAATAGGGATGACATCCCATTGCGATAGATTTTGGTGTTTTTCGGCGGTCAGAATTTCTAGGTGGTGTGCACGAGGCGCCCAGACGAGAATCGCCCAACCAGGCCCTTCCACTTTTTCGGCTGCTTGGCTAAAATGCTTTTTAAAAGCCGAAAAGGAACCGAAGTAACGATTGATTGCTTCAGCCAGTTCTCCTGTTGGTTCGCCACCGCCATTCGGGGTCATGGAAGGCCAGAAAATGGTGTGCAGGTAATGACCTGCTCCGTTAAAGGCAAGCTCGCGTTCCCAGTGCCGGACGAGCTCGAAATTACCGGTGCTGCGGGCCTCTGCCAGTTTGCGTTCCGCTTTATTGAGGTCGTCTACGTACTTTTGATGCAGTTTGTCATGGTGAATCTGCATCGTCAGTTCGTCAATATAAGGCTCCAGTGAATTGTACGCGTAAGGCAAAGGCGGAAGAGTATGCCGACCGATCGCGACAGGACGAGCGACTCGTACGGGCTCGCGAGCGGCTGGATAGGAGATGGGCATAGGGATGGAGACAGTAGCATCAGTGATTGTCTCAAGAATTTGTTCTTCCATTTGGGTCTTCTGCGTCTCTTGAATATTTTCACCCTCGCTTATAACGGCGTTTTCCTCCTGAAGCTCTTCCTCGTTTAATTGAGCCAAGCGTAAAAAGCGATGAAATTGTTTTTGTACCTCCTCTGCTTTTGAGATCAGCATGGGCAGCTCTTCTGAATGCGGGGTGGTCTCGAGCTGAGAAGCTTTTCTCCCGATCTGTGTAAACGTTTCTTCGAATTTGTGCAAATGACGTTCCAGCTCTCGATTGAGTGGTTTGCTTTTTCGCAGGTGCTCGATCCATTGGCGGCCCCACTGGCTCCAATCCAGTAAATGCTTCGTTTGCTCATCCAATTTAGGCTCCTCCTTCATACGGTCAAATCCCTTTCACAACCTATGACAGGAGCCCAGAGAAGGTGCGGCATTCGCGGAGTACAAGAAATTTAGGCTCCGCATATGGTAGTAGCACAAATGCCATAGTGGTATGCTGTACTATATTCATTACAACAAGGGAGACACATTTGCATGAGTAGAGAATACGCGATAGCCGTAATTGATTCAGGAGTGGGAGGATTAACCGTAGCCAAGGAAGTCATACGTCAGCTGCCCGAGGAACGGATCGTATATGTAGGAGATAACGCACGTTGTCCATACGGCTCCAAGTCACCGGAGGAGATTCGCGCGTTCAGCTTTCAAATGATTGACTTTGTGATGCAGACACCACTAAAAGCTTTGGTCATTGCCTGTAATACAGCAACCGCTGTCGTACTGGAAGAAGCGATGGCTTATTTGCCGTTGCCGGTCATTGGCGTCATTGAGCCGGGCGCAAGGGCTGCTGTCCAGGCAACAAAAAGCGGCCGGATCGGAGTCATCGGCACAGAAACCACGATCCGTACGAAAGCGTATGAGCGTGCTTTGCTGCGTGGAAGGCCGGATTTATTTGTGTCGGGATTGGCCTGCCCGGATTTTGTGCCATTGGTAGAAAATCATCAGGCGAACTCCCAAAAGGCAAGAGAAGTAGTAAAAGAGACGCTGGCACCACTGATTCGCGAAGATCTGGACACCCTGATTTTGGGGTGCACGCATTATCCCCTTTTGGCACCGATCATTCAAGAGGTCATGGGCGATCAGGTGCGGTTGATCAGCTCTGCCGAAGAAACAGCACGAGAGCTGTCCACACAAATTATTCCCGACACTTATAGCCAACTCAGCAGCCATCCGCAGCATTTATTTGTGACGAGCGGCGATGCACTTCGCTTCCGCTCCATCGCTGAGGAATGGCTGGATTGTCCGGTAAAGGTAGAGTACCACTCGCTGGAAAAATCAGTAGAGGCATAAGGACCCCAAGCACAGCCATCAGACAAACTTTCAACGCATAAACCCAAGCCCTGCTCGTATACATGGTAGTACAAAGTGTCTGGAGGAGGCTGGGGAAATGAAGAAAAGACACATTGGCAAAATGACGGCTGTGCTGGGGGTCAGCGCCATGCTGTTATCGGGCTGCGGTCTCTTTGGCCCGGAAAAGGAAACAATCAGTATCGATGCACCACCACAGTCAGAGGTGGCAACTGATGTGACAAGCGGAATGGCATCTTCAGGAGCGGCAACGCAAGCGCCCGAACCCGCAGTTCAAGCGTCGTCAGAACGAACGGTTTACCTCTTGGATGCCAACGGATACGTGGTACCCGTTTCGCTCTCTCTTCCCAAAGTCGAAGGCCTTGCGAAACAGGCGCTCAGCTACATGGTGAAGGGTGGACCCGTGGAGAGCCTGTTGCAAGGTGGATTCTCTGCCGTACTGCCGAAAGGGACTGAGGTAAAAGGTTTGCTCATCAAAAATGGTGTGGCAACAATCGACTTTTCCAAAGAATTTAAAGCATACGACGAAAAAGACGAAAAGCGAATTCTGGACGCAGTCACCAGAACGATGACGGAGTTTTCCAATGTGAAGGCCGTGCAAATCTGGGTAAATGGAACACCGCTGACGGAGATGCCAGCAGCCAAAACGCCCATTACGCAGCTTGATCGCGATCATGGCGTCAATCTGGAGCTGGCGGATGGAGCTATCCCTGGAAATACATCCACTGTCACGGTTTACTTTCAGGGACAACTGGATGATGCCCGTACGTACTATGTACCCGTCACCCGTCTCGTTCCAGAAACGCCCGACGTAGCAAAAGCGACAGTGGAGGAGCTGATCAAAGGTCCGAAACAAGGCTCCCAGTTGTTCAGTTCTCTGCTCCGTACGACTCGTGTGCTGGATGTCAAACAGGAAAAGGATCTGATTACCGTCAACCTGACGAGCGACATCCTCAAGTATGATGATGGAAAGGAAGCCAGTCCGGAAGCATTGCAGTCCCTCGTCCTTTCGCTGACCGAGAGCACGGGAGCCAAGCGAGTGCAACTGCTGGTGGAGGGAAAACCACTGGAGAACGGCGATTACTCCAAACCCGTGAGTCGTCCGATTCAGCTCAATTCGATGCAATTCTAATCCACCATTGTCTCTTGGCCACGCCCGTCTTCTCGAGCGTGGTTTTTTGCTTGGTCAGCACGTGCGGCTTGCCAAATAGAGCGTCCCTTTACTAGAGAAAACACCGTGACAAACAGGCCCGCGACAAATCCTGCGATGCGTGGATCAGCTATGGATAGGAGCCAGCCGCCTGCAAGCATGGATAAACCGATGAGAATGTTCGACAGAGTTGCCTCCAACGCGAATACGCGGCCATGGTAGCGAGGATTGACATGACGCATGAGCAATGTGTTGAGGCTGGCATTTCCCATTCCGCCTGCAATGGTCGAAAGCGCATAGAGAACGGCTGTCACATAGATCGTTGGGGAAAAACTAGTCAGTAAAAAAGTAAATCCTTCCACTGCGAGCCCGATGGAAGCCATCTCATACGGATAGCGGTGGAGCCGCTGGGCAATCAAGCCCCCGATGATAAAACCAAGCCCGATTGCCCCGTACAGAAGCCCAATCCCCATTTTTCCGGCATCAAATACCTGATAAGCATATACACTGATCAAAACATTAATGATTCCGCCGCCAATGGACCAAAGAGCAGTAAGCAGCAAGATCGCATAAACGATGGGAGTTTTTTTTATCAGTTGAAGCACACTGTTGTAAGATACATCTTGCTCGAAATCGATTGAACCATTCTGTTTTTCCCATTCATGCTTTTTTTGGGGGACATTCAGACGGAAGAGCAAGAGCGCAGAAGCAATAAAAGAAAGGGAGTTGTATAAAAAGGCGATATCGTTACCCCATAGTGCGATGAAGATGCCGCCGATAAGGGAACCGACAGCCATAACAAAGCCGAAAACGCTTTGATCGAGAGCGTTTGCAGCGGCGAGCTCATCTTGTGAAACAATCTGTGGAAGGATGGCTAGACGAGATGGATTGTACAGGGCAGAAAAGGCGACAAGCAAAAAAGTACCCGTATAAACCATCCATAAATCCGTTTCCCGGGCAACAAACAAAAACATAAGTGCGATGACTCCCCGGGCCAAATCACAAACGATCATCACAGCTTTGCGATTGAAGCGATCAGCAAGCATCCCTCCCAGAGGACCGAAAACCAAGTGAGGCAGCGTGCGCAGGGCAAGAGTGATGCCGACTGCCATGGCGGTTCCTGTGATTTCTAGCAGCAGGCTGAGAACGGCTACACTGTTAAACCAGTCGCCAATTCCACTTAACAGATTGGCGGATAAAAGCCTGCGCAAATTGGGTTTTGACAGCAAAGAATGGAGATTCATGAGTTCATCACCTTCTGATTAGTTAAATATCTAATTAGATGTTATTCAAATTACTTTTGCGTAGCAAGCTTTATTTTGAAAGTGCAATCACGTCCCTTGAAAAAGTCATGTGAATATTTGCAATTGATGTAAATAGGATAACGCTGTTTGGGCAGTGGCAGATCGTTTCCTGCCTCTGGTATAATAAGCGGAGTGTATCAAAGCGATTTAGGAGGAACTTGGAATGAGAGTGGATGGCCGTGCCCATGACCAATTGCGCCCCGTAACCATTACGCGCAATTACATTAAACATGCAGAAGGATCTTGCCTGATCGAAGTAGGAGACACCAAGGTGATTTGTACGGCGACCATGGAGGATCGGGTTCCGCCCTTTATGCGTGGTGGCGGGAAGGGCTGGATCACAGCCGAGTACTCTATGCTTCCACGGGCTACCGCGACTCGCAACGCGAGGGAATCGTCCAAAGGAAAAGTCGGTGGACGTACCATGGAAATTCAACGCCTAATCGGACGTGCGCTCCGATCGGTTGTTCATTTAGAGGCGATGGGTGAACGCACGATCTGGTTGGATTGCGATGTCATCCAAGCAGATGGGGGTACACGTACAGCATCGATCACAGGGGCGTTTGTGGCTATGGTGGATGCCATGCAAAAGCTGGTTGAGAGTGGCACATGGAAACAACTGCCGCTCAATGACTTCCTCGCAGCTACTTCTGTCGGCGTAATTGGAGAAGACACCGTACTGGACCTGAACTACAAGGAAGATTCTTCAGCAATTGTAGATATGAATGTTGTCATGACAGGCAAAGGCAAGTTTGTAGAACTGCAAGGGACAGGCGAAGACGCTCCTTTTTCCTCAGAGCAGCTCCAAGAGATGATCGCCCTGGCCAAAATCGGAATCGGTGATTTGATTAAAAGTCAAAAGCAGGCATTATCTGATGTGCCACTCTCTTTTGCAGAGACTATTGCGGAGGAAAGCCATGTCTGAGCGCAAAAAGGTCGTTCTGGCCACGCGGAACCAAGGGAAAGTGAAGGAATTCAACCGATTGTTCGCTGATCTCGGGTGGGAAGGAATCAGCCTGGCAGAATTTGAAGAGGTACCTGAAGTGGTGGAGGACAAAGAGACGTTTGAAGCCAATGCTCTGAAAAAGGCAATTACGATTTCTACATATTTGAATCTGCCAGCGATGGGTGATGACTCCGGGCTGGAGGTAGACGCCTTGGATGGTCGTCCGGGCGTTTACTCGGCTCGTTATGCTGGAGAAGATGCTACCGATGAACAAAACTGGCGCAAGCTTCTGACCGAGCTTGAGTCAGTACCGATGGAGCAGCGGACAGCGCGTTTCCGCTGCACACTTGCTTTCGTGGTGCCTGGCTGTGATCCGATCATTGCGACTGGCTCCTGCGAAGGGCTGATTGCGAGAGAGGCGAAAGGCACAAACGGCTTTGGTTACGATCCGGTCTTCTACATACCAGAAATTGAAAAAATGATGGCGCAGCTTTTGCCGGATGAAAAAAATCAATTGAGCCACAGAGCGCGTGCCATGCATCATTTATTGCAGAAGCTTCAGTAAGCATCCAGTGATTGACAGCCAGTAGTTGGACATACGTCCACCGGGAAAGAAGGCTAGATAAAATCCCATTGGTGAAGAGAGAACAGGAGAGTGAGACGCTATGGGAATTCTCGTTATGAGCGACAGTCATGGTCTTGTGCGAGAAGTGAGGCAGGTGACGGACAGACATGCAGTGGATAAGATTTTGCACTGCGGCGACTTTTGTGTCGATCCCGAGCGAGAGCCGTTTTCGATGATGACGTTGGTTCGCGGCAACTGTGATACTACCAAAGCGGTTCCGACAGAGCAGCAGACCCATTGGCACGATCTGAATATCCTGCAAACCCATGGACATCTGTACGGGGTAAAAAGCTCTCTCCTGCGCCTGCATTATCGGGCTGAAGAGACAGGCGCCAATGTAGTCGTGTTCGGACATTCCCACGTTCCAGCCTGTGGAGTGGAGCGGGGCATCCTGTTTCTAAATCCGGGCAGCCTGCAATTGCCTAGAGGCTTTGATGTGCCTACGTACGCTATTGTGGAGGAAACGGGACTAAGTCCAAAAGAGGTCCAAGTCTCGGTTTCTTTCTATGATTATCAGGGCAATCCAGTACGCCAGTTAGGCGGTAGTTACTCGCTTCGCCGCTAGAGTGGGCGGATTATTGTAAAGTGAAAGATTTGTGCTATACTAGAATGGTTAAAATGGCTAGAATATTATCATCCGAGCCTGCGAAGATTTCATTGGCGCGGCTGGCGATGTTCTGTTGATTCGATTTAGGAGGGGAAGTTTAAGTGGCAGCAAATTGGGAAAAGGTAGAGAATAACCAGGGAGTCCTGACGGTTGAAGTAGATGCTTCGCAAGTAGACGTAGCATTGGATCAGGCTTTTAAAAAAGTAGTACAGAAAGTTCAAGTTCCTGGATTCCGTAAAGGGAAAGTTCCACGCAAAATGTTTGAAGCTCGTTTTGGTGTAGAATCCCTGTACCAAGACGCACTAGATATTCTGTTGCCAACTGCTTACGGACAAGCTGTTCGTGAAGCTGGTATTGAGCCAGTTGACCGTCCAGAAGTAGATGTATCGCAAATGGAGCAAGGCAAAAACCTGATTTTCAAGGCTACTGTAACTGTGAAGCCTGAAGTGAAGCTGGGTGACTATAAAAACCTCAGCATCGAAGAAAAAGAATTCACTGTAACCGAGGAAAGCGTAGATGCTGAACTGACTCGTATGCAAGAGCGTCACGCAGAACTCGTAGCAGTAGAAGAAGGCGCTGCGCAAAACAGCGACCAGGCTGTAATCGACTTCGAAGGCTTCCAAGACGGAGTTCCTTTTGAAGGCGGAAAAGCGGAAGACTACTCCTTGGAACTGGGTTCGGGAACTTTCATCGCCGGTTTTGAAGAGCAAGTAGTAGGCATGAACGTAGGCGAAGAAAAAGAAGTAACTGTAACCTTCCCAGAAGAGTACCACTCCCCTAACCTCGCAGGTAAAGAAGCGGTATTCAAAGTGAAGCTGAACAGCCTGAAGCGCAAGAACCTGCCAGCTTTGGACGATGAGTTCGCAAAAGACGTGAGCGAATTCGACACGTTGGAAGAGCTGAAAGCCGACACCAAGAAAAAACTGGAAGAAAAAACGGCACAAGAAAAAGATCAGTATGTCCGTGAACAACTCGTATTGAAAGCAGCGGAAAATGCTGAAATCGATCTGCCGGTAGTAATGGTTGAGCATGAACTGGATCAAATGGTATCCGAGTTTGGTCAACGCCTCCAATACCAAGGCATGACGCTGGAGCTGTACTACCAGTTCTCCGGTATGGATGAAAGCCAGCTGCGCGATCAACTGCGTGCAGATGCAACATCCCGTGTTCGCACTTCCCTGACGCTGGAAGCTATCGGCAAAGCGGAAAACATCGAAGCTACTGAAGAAGATGTAAACGAAGAGCTGAACAAGCTGGCTGGTGTATATGGCCGCCCAGCAGATGAGCTGCGTAAAATCTTCTCCGCTCAAGACGGTATGGCAGCACTGTACCGCGATGTGCAAACTCGCAAAACCGTTGATTTCCTAGTTGCAGAAAGCAAGGTAAATGCATAAGCTTAGGAAGAACGCGTGATTGGCCAGTGGTCAGGCTAACCCTGAATGCTGGCTGGAAGACCACAAGGCACGATGATCTCGTGCCTTGTTTTTCCACCATTGGACTTTTTTGCGCAATCCTTCTCAAATAAAGGGGAACCCCTTTTTCCGGTAAAGGAGGAAGATACATATGCTAATACCTATGGTCATTGAGCAAACAAGCAGAGGCGAGCGCTCCTACGATATCTACTCACGCCTCTTGAAAGATCGGATTATCCTGCTCGGCACCGAGATTGATGATGAGGTTGCCAATCTGGTAGTTGCCCAACTACTCTTTTTGCAGGCGGAGGATCCGGACAAGGACATATCACTATACATAAACTCACCAGGTGGTTCTGTAACAGCAGGTATGGCTATTTACGACACGATGCAGTACATTAAACCGGATGTATCCACCATTTGTGTGGGTATGGCTGCTAGTATGGGTGCGTTCCTGCTCGCGGCTGGTGCAAAAGGCAAGCGCCTTGCGCTTCCAAACAGTGAAGTCATGATTCACCAACCGCTTGGCGGAGTACGTGGTCAAGCAGAGGACATCCGTATTCATGCGGAATGGATTCTCAAAACGAAACGCCAACTCAATCAGATTTTGTCAGAGCGTACGGGTCAGCCATACGACCGAGTAGAGCAAGATACCGATCGCGACAATTTCATGAGTGCAGAAGACGCAAAGGCCTATGGATTGATTGACACGATTATTGAACGCAAAAACTGACCTGTTGTGGGGTGAAGCGCATGTTTAAGTTTAACGACGACAAAGGCCAACTGAAGTGTTCCTTCTGCGGCAAGTCCCAGGAACAGGTGCGCAAGCTGGTAGCTGGTCCTGGTGTATACATTTGTGACGAGTGTATCGAACTGTGCAACGAAATTGTTCAGGAAGAACTGGGTACTGAAGAAGAAATCGACATGAAAGAAATTCCAAAGCCGGTGGATATTCGCAAAATCCTGGACGACTATGTTATTGGTCAGGACATGGCGAAGAAATCTCTCTCGGTGGCGGTATACAACCACTACAAACGTATCAACTCGGGTGCCAAAATCGAGGATGTGGAGCTGCAAAAATCCAACATCATGCTGATTGGTCCGACAGGTAGCGGGAAAACGCTGCTCGCTCAAACATTGGCCCGCATTCTGAACGTGCCATTCGCGATTGCGGATGCGACTTCGCTGACTGAGGCCGGCTATGTAGGGGAAGACGTAGAGAATATCTTGCTCAAGCTGATTCAAGCAGCTGATTATGATGTGGAAAAAGCAGAAAAAGGCATTATCTACATTGACGAGATCGACAAGGTAGCTCGCAAGTCTGAGAACCCTTCGATTACCCGTGATGTTTCCGGTGAAGGTGTGCAGCAGGCGCTGCTGAAAATTTTGGAAGGTACGGTTGCCAGCGTTCCACCACAAGGCGGACGCAAGCATCCACATCAGGAGTTTATCCAGATTGATACCTCCAACATTTTGTTCATCTGTGGCGGTGCTTTTGACGGAGTAGAACAAATCATCAAGCGTCGTATGGGTAAAAAAGTAATCGGCTTCGGTGCAGACTTTGGCGATGGTGTCAAAACAGATTTGAAAGCCGGTGAATACTTGAAGTACGTATTGCCGGAAGACCTGCTGAAATTTGGTCTGATTCCTGAGTTTGTTGGTCGTTTGCCAGTTCTGGCGACACTCGAACCATTGGATGAAGAAACGCTCATCCGTATCCTGACTGAGCCGAAAAACTCCTTGGTGAAACAGTATCAAAAACTGCTTAGCCTTGATGGGGTTGAGTTGGAGTTTGATACTGGTGCCCTCTTGCAAATCGCAAAAGAAGCGATTAAGCGCAATACCGGTGCGCGCGGACTGCGTGCGATCATCGAACAAATCATGCTGGATATGATGTATGAGCTGCCATCCCGTGAAGATGTCAGCAAGTGCGTGATAACCGAAGAAACGGTACGCGACAAAGTAAAGCCGCAGCTCATGACCAAAGAAGGTAGAGAAATGCGCGGCGAAACGGCGTAAGCGTAAAAATGTACACAAAAACCATCTCGGTGATACGGGATGGTTTTTTTCTTTGCAGCACCTTAAGAATTGGTAAGTCCTGTGCTGGCAATGGTCTATGGTTTATGTCTTCGTTTGCGGGGCAATACTACTTGATATCGTTCAAGAGACGCTTTTACATATGGGTGAAAAGCTGCCAGGCGCAATGGGAGGGATTCAAATGAACTATACTTTGGTCATTGCTGTCATTGAAGTAGTCGTTGGGATCATTATTGGCACCTACTTCTGGAACTTACTGCGAGCGCAAAGAAACAACAAAACTTCTACGGAAAAAGAATCGCGCAAGGATCTAGACTCTATTCGCAAGATGAGAATGATTGCATTGACAGAGCCCTTGTCAGAAAAAACAAGGCCGACTAATTTGGAAGAAATCGTAGGACAAGAAGACGGACTGCGTGCATTGCGTGCAGCTTTGTGCGGACCAAATCCACAGCATGTGATTATTTATGGTCCCCCGGGTGTAGGTAAAACAGCCGCAGCCAGGGTCGTGCTTGAAGAGGCCAAAAAGAATCAGCTCTCGCCTTTTTCAGCGGATGCCAAATTTATTGAGATTGACGCGACCATCGCCAGGTTTGACGAACGCGGAATTGCAGATCCATTAATCGGGTCCGTTCACGATCCGATTTATCAAGGAGCTGGCTCACTCGGGCAGGCGGGAATTCCTCAGCCAAAACCGGGAGCCGTTACAAAGGCGCATGGGGGAATGCTGTTCCTCGATGAAATTGGCGAGCTGCATCCTGTGCAAATGAACAAGCTGCTCAAAGTGCTCGAAGACCGCAAAGTCATGCTGGAAAGTGCTTATTATAGTGAGGAGAACAACCAGATTCCGTCGCATATTCACGATGTGTTTAAGTATGGCTTGCCTGCCGACTTCCGGTTGGTAGGAGCGACGACGAGACTGCCGGATGAATTGCCGGCTGCGCTTCGCTCTCGCTGTCTGGAAATTTTTTTCCGTCCGTTAAAAGCAGGGGAAATTGGCAGCATTGTTCGTACAGCCGTACCAAAGATGCGGATGGATATCGAGGATGCGGCCGTTTCTGTCATAGAACGGTATGCCACCAATGGTCGTGAAGCAATTAATACACTGCAGATCGCTGGAGGAGTTGCGTTAACTGAACAACGACAGACGATCCATGCCTCGGATGTGGAGTGGGTCATGCATAGCAGCCAAAAGTCTCCGCGGCCGGAAAAACAGGTACATGATACGCCACAGATCGGACTGGTGAATGGTCTTGCCGTATACGGTCCGAATATGGGCAGTGTGATGGAACTGGAGGTTACCGCCTCGGTTTCTTCAACGCCGGGACAGGGTCGCATCGCTATGACAGGGATGGCAGAAGAAGAAGAGATGGGGAGCCGCAATCGGACCATCCGTCGCAAATCAATGGCCAAAGGCTCGATTGAAAATGTGCTGACAGTCTTGCATCGCATGGGTGTCCGCCCGTACGATTACGATTTGCATATCAACTTCCCTGGAGGCATTCCTGTGGATGGACCGTCTGCAGGTATTACGATTGCTACGGCGATTTACTCCGCTATAAGGGAGATACCGGTAGATAATTTGCTTGCGATGACCGGAGAAGTGAGCATTCATGGAAAAGTAAAGCCAGTAGGTGGAGTCGTTGCCAAGGTAGAGGCTGCACGGCAAGCTGGTGCAACTCGCGTGTTGATTCCGGAAGAAAACTGGCAAAGCATTTTTGCAGATATGCAAGGGATCAAGATTATTCCCGTTTCTACCGTCTCACAAGTGATTGAGTTAGCGCTGCCGGAGGCCTCCAGGCAAGAAACAGAGGAGACTGGCTTTACACTGCAACTGCCTGCTGAAGATTTGGCCTCCTCCCCAATGTCCTTGTAACTGCCCAAGAGTGCCGGTGGAATTAGACATCGGATTGTGTTTGCGCTACAATGGAAAAAAGCTTCTGCTTGCAAAGAGCCTGGGCAGAAATGACTCCTTAACCATCGCTTTTTTTGGGTGTTTCAGTTTTGCCGGGTGGGCTTAAAAACGGCTATAAAAGCCGTTTTTGTCTGTTATCAGGCTCTTGGTAAGAGGGATAGATCAACAAGGAGAGGTGCATACGCTTGGGCGAACGTTCCGGTAAAAGAGAACTACCGCTTCTCCCGTTGCGAGGACTGCTTGTATATCCGACCATGGTACTCCATTTGGACGTTGGACGGGAAAAGTCCATCCGCGCATTGGAGCAAGCAATGGTAGACGATAACAAGATCTTACTTGCGACTCAGGAAGAGGTCCACATAGAAGAACCCGATGCCGAGCAAATCTACAGCATCGGTACCGTTGCGCGTGTGAAGCAAATGCTGAAACTGCCAAATGGTACGATTCGTGTATTGGTAGAAGGATTGCAACGGGCAAAGATCGAGGAGTATCTGCAACAAGAAGATTACTTCATTGTGTCCATTACATATCTGCAAGAAGAAAAAGCGGATGAGAACGAAGTAGAAGCATTGATGAGGTCTCTGCTCAGTCACTTCGAGCAGTACATCAAGCTGTCGAAAAAGGTTTCCCCAGAGACGCTGACGTCTGTAACCGACATTGAGGAACCAGGCAGACTGGCAGACGTAATTGCGTCCCATCTCCCGCTGAAGATGAAGGACAAACAGGAAATTTTGGAGACCACCAACATTCAGGAGCGTCTCGAAATTCTCTTGACCATCCTCAACAATGAGCGTGAGGTTCTAGAGCTTGAGCGCAAGATCGGCAATCGTGTGAAAAAGCAGATGGAGCGCACGCAAAAGGAATATTACCTGCGCGAACAAATGAAAGCGATCCAAAAGGAACTCGGTGACAAAGATGGCCGCCAAGGGGAAGTAGATGAACTGCGGGCACAGCTGGATAAATCCGACGCCCCCGAGCGCATCAAAACCAAAATCGAAAAAGAGCTGGATAGGCTCGAAAAAATGCCGTCGACTTCGGCTGAGGGATCGGTTATTCGTACGTATATCGACACCTTGCTTGCATTGCCATGGACACGTTCAACCGTTGATAATCTGGACATCCACAATGCACAAGTCGTACTGGACGAGGATCACTACGGTTTGGAAAAGCCAAAAGAGCGCGTGCTAGAGTATTTGGCTGTGCAAAAGCTGGTAAATTCGATGCGCGGTCCGATTCTTTGTCTGGTCGGCCCTCCCGGGGTAGGGAAAACCTCCTTGGCTCGTTCTGTTGCTCGTGCTTTGGAGCGCGAATTCGTGCGTATTTCCCTCGGTGGTGTACGTGACGAAGCAGAGATTCGCGGTCATCGCCGGACGTATGTAGGAGCATTGCCAGGACGCATTATCCAAGGCATGAAGCAAGCGGGGACGATTAATCCAGTCTTCCTGCTCGATGAAATTGACAAGCTGGCATCTGATTTCCGGGGCGATCCTGCTTCGGCTTTGCTCGAAGTTCTCGATCCGAATCAGAATGACAAGTTTAGCGATCATTATATTGAAGAGACGTACGACCTGACGAACGTGATGTTCATCACGACAGCGAACAGCCTCGACACGATTCCGCGACCGCTTTTGGACCGGATGGAGGTCATTTCGATCTCTGGCTACACCGAGCTGGAAAAGCTGAACATTCTGCGTGGGTACTTGTTGCCTAAACAGATGGAAGATCACGGCCTGGGCAAAGATAAGCTGCAAATGAACGAAGACGCGATGCTCAAGCTGGTGCGTCTGTACACGAGAGAAGCTGGCGTGCGCAATCTGAATCGCGAAGCAGCCAATGTTTGCCGAAAAGCGGCCAAGCTGATCGTGAGCGGTGAAAAGAAGCGCGTTGTTGTTACTACCAAAACACTGGAAGCCTTGCTTGGAAAGCCTCGTTTCCGCTATGGACTGGCTGAGAAAAAGGACCAGATCGGCTCTGTAACAGGCCTGGCTTGGACACAAGCTGGTGGCGATACGCTAAATGTGGAAGTCAGCATTTTGCCAGGTAAAGGAAAACTGACGTTGACAGGTAAGCTGGGCGATGTGATGAAGGAGTCAGCTCAGGCAGCCTTCAGTTATATTCGCTCTCGTGCAAGTGAGTTGGGAATTGACCCCACTTTCCACGAAACAAATGATATCCACATTCACGTTCCAGAAGGAGCGATTCCAAAAGACGGTCCGTCTGCAGGGATTACGATGGCAACGGCACTCGTATCGGCCCTTACACAGATTCCGGTGAAAAAGGAAGTCGGGATGACAGGTGAGATCACGCTGCGTGGTCGCGTACTGCCAATCGGTGGTCTAAAGGAAAAATGCATGTCTGCTCACCGTGCAGGCTTGACGACAATCATCTTGCCAAAAGACAACGAGAAAGACATTGAAGACATTCCGGAAAGCGTACGAAACGAACTGACCTTTTACCCGGTGGAACACTTGGATGAAGTACTTCGCCACGCCCTGACTAAACAACCAGTAGGTGACAAATCATGAAAGTAACTTCATCAGAGTTTGTCATTAGTGCTGTTGGACCAAAGCAATACCCGGAGGACGGCCTGCACGAGATCGCGTTGGTAGGCCGTTCCAACGTCGGGAAATCATCCTTGCTCAACAAAATGATGAATCGCAAAGGGTTGGCACGGATCAGCTCGCGACCTGGGAAGACACAGACGTTGAACTACTTCCGTGTAAACCAAATGCTCTATTTTGTTGACTTTCCTGGGTACGGTTATGCCAAGGTCGCCAAAACAATCAAGGAACAATGGGGCAAAATGATCGAAGGTTATTTGAAAAATCGCGAGGAGCTGCGGTTTGTCATTCAACTCGTTGATATTCGTCATGCCCCGAGTAAAGACGATATTGCCATGTACGACTGGTGTAAGCAAATTGGCATTCCGACGGTAGTTGTCGCTACTAAAGGGGATAAAATTGCCCGGGGTCGTTGGCTGCAACACATCAAGGTCATCCGGCAAAGCCTGAATCTGCGCGGGGATGATACAATCATCGTGTTTTCCTCGGAGACTGGGCAAGGCAAGGATGAGCTGTGGGGAGAAATTCTCCGACGTTTGCGTGGTGGAGATGAGAGCCGTGCTGAATCAGCCTCCATTTCCTCTGCAAAGGCTGAAACCAAAACTACCGAACCGTCGTAGACAGACAGGCCCCAGATCAATCGGAGGGGAGAAGGGGAGGCAGCTTTCGTGAGCGAGCAGGCGTGCTTTGCCGTTCGCGGTGTGATTGAAGGCTTCTACGGAACGCCCTGGACGCATGCAGAGCGGATGGACATGATTGATTTTTTGCAAAGGCATGAGTACAATGCGTATTTTTACTCTCCAAAAGATGATTTGTATCTGCGGGAGAGATGGATGGAGCCGCACCCTGAATCAGCACTGAAGCAAATTGAAGAGCTGATTAAAAGAGCAAACCAAGGGGACATGCGGTTTGTTTACTGCCTAAGTCCAGGCCTGAGTATGGAATACAGCAGCTCGCAGCATCTGGGTCGATTGATAAAAAAATATCAGGATATGTACCAGCGAGGAGTTCGGAGATTTGGCTTGCTCTTCGACGATATCCCCATGCATCTCTTGCATGAAACGGATGTGAATCAATTTGCTCACTTGGCGGATGCTCATGTCCAAACGACAATGCGCGTATGGGAGGAGATGAGCAGCTGGT
The DNA here is from genome assembly GCF_050467985.1 of Brevibacillus sp. NRS-1366. NCBI lineage: Bacteria > Bacillati > Bacillota > Bacilli > Caryophanales > Paenibacillaceae > Brevibacillus > Brevibacillus sp. NRS-1366. The sequence continues at coordinate 78,225 of NZ_JBITPN010000060.1, forward strand.
CTGATCCAGTCAAGCTGGTAGTTTGTCCAACACAGTACAACGGAATTGGGAAAGAGCCGTATGTCATGCATCTCGGTCTGCATTTGCCTGAAGAGATTGATCTTTTCTGGACAGGGCGCTTTGTATGTTCGCCGTACCTCACAGATGGCGACGCCGTTCGCTTTCGAGAGTATACAGGACACAAGCCGCTTTATTGGGATAACTACCCGGTAAATGATTTAGCGATGGCAAATGAACTGCACATAGGGCCATTGCGGCATCGGGACCCAGACTTGTGGAGTCACTCGGCCGGTTATGTTGCCAATGCGATGTCTAGACCGGAGTGCTCGAAAATTCCTTTGATTACGACTGCGGCCTATCTGCGTGATCCGATCAGTTATGATCCGCACACCGCTTGGGAGCAGGCGGTGGCTGAGGTAGTGGGCAAGCAGGATGCAGAGGCATTTCTATCCTTTGCCGATAATGTACAAGGCTCGTTTTTGTGCGAGATGGAATCGCCTCGCTTACTCGAAGCGTTTCTGACTTTCCGGTTTCAATTCCTCCAAGGCGATCGGGTAAAAGCGGTTCAAGAGCTGACGCTGCTGTTTCATGAGATGGAGCAAAAGGCTCACCAGCTTTTGGGAGGAATGACCAATCAAAAGCTGGCTCGTGAAGCAAGGCCCTGGATAGAGAAGTATCGACATTGGGCAAAAGTAGGCCAATCCGCAGTTGCTCTGATTGAGAACGGAACGAGTGGGCGAATTCCGCAGGCCGCATTTCATTTGCTAAAGCTGAAGCAGTGGCTCAAACGGACAGAGCGCTTGCCACAAAAAGTGTGCGGTCAAGTCATGAAGCTGTTTGTCGATGCGGTAATGCTGGAAATCAAAAAGACACCGTAACAAAACGGTTCCTTTCAAAAAAAGGTTCCTTTTCCATGGAGGAGAAGGAACCTTTGTCATGTACATATTCGTGTTATGCTGATTTACTGCCGCCATCTGCTTTTCCCTTTCGGGTGCGGGCGCTTCGAATCCATTCTTGTATGGGCAACTCAGCGAGAATCATCCCAGTAAAGATCATCAGGCAGCCTGTAAGCTGTCTGCCGTTTAACACTTCGTGAATGAAAACGTATGAAGTAAGAGCGGCGAACACAGGCTCCAAGGCAAAAATAAGAGCGACGCGGGTAGAGCTCGTTTGCTTTTGCAGAGCAGTCTGTGCAAGAAAGGCGAGTGCCGTTGCAAAAATGGATGTAACCACTAAACCTAATGCAACTTCTGGCATGAAGATGATCGCGGGATCAAATGCCCGGCTCCAATCCTCAAAGAAAAAGGCGTAAATCCAGCTCATCACAGCAACGGTGCCTAATTGGACAATCGCAAGTGGCAAAGCAGCGTAGCGAGGTGCGTACTTGCCAGTAAAAACGATTTGCATCGCGAAACAGATTGCACAGCCAAAGACGAGAATATCGCCCAGATTAAAGGAAAACTCTTGATTCTGAGTTAAGAGATACAGTCCAGCAGCAGCCAGGATCACGCCGATCACGGCAACTGGTTTGATGCGGTCGCGCATCAGCATAAAAGAAAAGAGCGGGACTAGGACAACGGACAATCCTGTGATAAATCCTGCTTTTGACGGCGTGGTGTACAAGAGCCCGACCGTTTGCAGAGCATATCCGAGACAGAGCCAAAAGCCGAGGATAACCCCAGCCTTTAAAAGCGGACCGCGCCATTCGCTTAACTGATGCCGGTATTTGACTAGTTGAATGAGTAATAAGAACAAAGCCGCGATGGAAAATCGTACCGCGTTAAATGTATTCGGAGGCAACGAGGCAATCGCCTGCTGCACGATCAGAAACGTCGACCCCCAAATAAAAGCAATTAGGAACAGCGTTATGTCTGCCATCCATGGTTTTCTCAATATATATCTCTCTCCTCCCGACGTACTTCCGAATCTTTCATGTGTTTCGATATCTAGTCTGCATGATACGGTATTCGCACTGGGAACGCAAGATGATTTACACAGCCACCAAGCGAGGCTGACGCCGTGCTGTATCCATGTTTTTTGAACAATCATCTCAGCAGGGATCCTACCATTCGACAGGGTGGAACGAACTGTAAATCTCCCGACTACACTTGCGTTAATAAATTTTTCACAATTACTCGTGGCTGTTTCTGGACATAATGTTATAATAATAGTGCAATTTACATATGGCGATAGCAGCTATGTCAATCTGGGAGGACGTTATGGATATACTTTTGTTGGGCCTAAACTACAAAACGGCACCTGTCGAAATTCGCGAAAAGTTTACATTCAGCGATGATGGGACTGCCCGCGCTCTTCATCTTCTCTCCCAGACGAAGAGTATAGCGGAATGCATCATTCTTGGAACTTGCAACCGTACGGAAATCTACGTCGTTTGCGATCAGGCCAATATCGGCCGCGACTATACCCGCCGTTTCCTGGCGGAGTGGTTTGGTGTGGAGAAAGAACAATTTAAGGATCATCTCTATATAAAAGAAAACGAGCAGGCCATTGATCACTTGTTCCGTGTTTCGGCTGGTATGGATTCGATGGTCATGGGAGAAACGCAGATTCTCGGACAAGTGCGAGATGCGTTCCTCATGGCTCAGGAGCATAAGACCACGGGCACGGTGTTCAACACGTTGTTCAAGCAAGCCATTACGTTTGCAAAGCGTGCACATACGGAGACGGCAATCGGGCAAAATGCCGTATCTGTCAGCTATGCCGCTGTTGAGCTGGGGAAAAAAATCTTCGGTTCTTTCGCAGGAAAATCCGTCTTGATCGTTGGTGCGGGCAAAATGAGCGAGCTCACGGCTAAGCACCTGCATGCCAATGGTTCAGAGGAAGTAGTGGTGGCTAACCGGACACTGGAAAGAGCGCAACTGCTTGCTGAAAAATTTAAAGGGGACTCCTGTACGATGGAGCAGCTGCCTGAGGCACTGCTCGCAGCAGACATCGTCATCAGCTCTACCGGGGCAAACGGCTATGTTCTCGGCAAAGCAGAGCTGGCTCCGATCATGAAGAAACGGAAGCACCGTCCTTTGTTCATGGTTGACATTGCTGTACCTCGTGACCTGAATCCGGATCTGCATGATCTCGATAACGTCTATTTGTATGATATTGACGATCTCGAAGGAATCGTTGCGAGCAACGTGGCGGAGCGTTCCCGTGAAGCAGAGCGCCTCGATGTGATGATTGAGGAAGAGATCGTGGCATTCACTACCTGGTATCAAACGCTGGGTGTAGCTCCATTGATCGCCGCCTTGCGCGAAAAAGCGCTGAGTATTCAGGGCGAAGCGATGCGCAAAATTGAAAATAAGCTCCCAAATCTCTCTGAGCGGGAAATTCACATCATCCGCAAGACCACCAAAGGGATTGTGAATCAATTGATGCATGACCCCGTGGTGCGTTTAAAGGAAATGGCCGCTACCAAGCACGGTGAAGAAGTTCTGGATATTTTCTCCAAGATGTTTGCGCTGGAAGAAATTCTGGAACGCACGGAACAAGAAGCCATTTGGGCGGACGACAAGAAAAAACAGTTCTCCACACGTGAGCAGGGCTTGGTTACGCGGGTCCGCGAGTAAGCCATCATCATCTTTATAGCAACGGATAGATACCGATAGAGAAAGAGGGGAGAATGCATGGCCGAGGTGAGATGGGTCTACGACCTGACGATCTTTCTCTACGCTGCAAGTGTTCTCTTCTATTTTAACGACTTCTTGCAGAGCAACCAGAAAGTCAATCGTCTGGCTTTCGGGTTGCTTGTTGTCGTTTGGGCCTTGCAAACCGTTTTTTTCGTCTCACAGACTGTTATGAAAGCGTACTTTCCTGTCATTACGCTTTTTGAGACGCTCTTTTTTTACTCCTGGGTGCTAGTGAGCCTGTCGCTTGCTATTCACTATTTTTTTCGAATTGATTTATTGGTATTTTTTACCAATATCATCGGGTTTGTTGTCTTGGTTATGTCTATGTTTATGCCAGAGACACCGATCGTTGCCGTATCCAGCATATTGACTTCAGAGCTGCTATTGACGCATGTCACATTGGCAATGTTTAGCTATGGAGCGTTTTCGTTCTCGATGATTTTCTCGGCGATGTATCTGTTGCAGCACAAGATGCTCAAGGAGCGCCGATGGACGCCGCTTCTGCGAAGGCTGCCCAGTCTCGATCAGCTGGAAGGATACGCCTATCGAATGAACATGCTCGGAGTGCCGATGCTTTTGCTCTCTATCGTTTTGGGAATTATTTGGGGAAAGATGGTACTACCCGAAAAATTCCTCCTGGATGCAAAAGTAGTTCTTTCGGTAACAGTACTCGCCAGCTATTCCTTTTGGCTTTATCAACGATACCGGGATACATTACAAAGGCGCAGGCTGGCGCAATGGAATCTGCTGGCGTTTTTGCTTTTGCTCATTAACTTTTTGGGTGCAAATACATCTACATTTCACAGCTGGTGGTAACCGCTGTTTGAGGAGGCTGTCATGGGAAACTGGAAAGTGGGAACGCGTCGCAGCAGGCTGGCGCTTACCCAGACAAATTGGGTTGTAGACCAACTGAAGAGCATTGCGCCTGAGGCGGATTTTGAATTGCATGAGATTGTGACAAAAGGGGACCGCATCCTGGATGTGACATTGTCCAAAGTAGGCGGAAAAGGTCTGTTTGTCAAAGAAATCGAACAATCGCTGTATGACAAGGAAACAGATTTTGCCGTTCACAGCTTGAAGGATATGCCGGCTGAGCTGCCAGAGGGCTTGGTGATTGGGGCAATACCTAAGCGTGTCGATCCACGCGATGTCCTGCTCTCCAAAGACGGTAAAACGCTGGACGAATTGCCCCAGGGAGCACTAGTGGGAACGAGCAGTCTTCGCCGCTCTGCACAGATTTTGGCACATCGCCCTGACATTCAGATCGAATCGCTACGCGGAAATATTGATACGCGCATGCGCAAGATGGAAGAGGGCAATTTTGATGCGATCATCCTGGCGGCTGCAGGACTAGAACGCGTTCAGTTTGAAGGAACCATCTCACAGTTTTTACCGGTCGAGATCAGCTTGCCAGCAGTAGGTCAAGGTGCTCTTGCCATCGAATGTCGTGCTGACGACGAAGAGACGCTCGCTCTCTTGAAGCGTCTCGACGATGAGCCGACCCGCAGAGCGGTTACGGCGGAACGCAGTTTTCTGCACAAACTCCAAGGTGGCTGTCAGGTGCCGATCGGTGCCTATGCGACGGTAGGTGAAGACAATCTCGTCACCTTGACGGGAATGGTTGGTTCGCCGGATGGGAAACAGATGTTCAAAAATACAGCTTCTGGTCATGATCCACTTTCTCTTGGCATTCAGGTGGCAGAGGCGCTCTTAGCAGAAGGGGCCGGCGAAGTGTTGGAACGGGTGTTGCGGGAGAACCAGCAATGACAATGGTCCGGTCTGGTGGGCCGTTAACGGGCAAGCGCATCATGGTTACTCGAGCGAAAAGCCAGGTGAGGGAGCTGGTAGATCGAATCGAGCATTTAGGTGGAGAGGCTTATGCCTTTCCACTTCTCAAAATGGTGCCGCCGACAGATTGCAGCAAGCTGGATGAAGCGATTTCTGAGCTGCACACATATGATTGGATGATTTTCACAAGTGTGAACGGTGTGCGCTTCTTTTTCGAGCGGATGAGAGAGCTGGGGGTTGGAGTAGATGCCATCACCAGCCAGCTTGCCGCGGTTGGTCCGAAGACAGCAGAGGTACTGATTGCACAAGGACTTAGCGTAGCGGTCATCCCCTCGGATTATGTGGCGGAAAGCCTTTTGACCAGTCTGCATCAAGAGCTTCTCCCTGGACAACGGGTGCTCTTGCCTAGAGCAGATATAGCCCGCAAGACGCTGCCTAAAAAATTGACAGGGCTTGGGATGAAAGTCACAGAAGTCGATGTCTACCATACTGTTATTGATGCAGAGCTCGCACCGGAAGCTGCTTTCCAATTGAAACAACGAAAGATCGATGTCATTTTGTTTACCAGCTCATCCACGGTGACTCATTTCGTTTCCGCTATGGCGCCGTTCCAGGCTCCAGGCTGGCTCGATCAGGTGCGAATCGCCTGTATCGGGCCGATTACTGCCGAGACGGCACGACAAAACGGACTGGCAGTGCATGTGGTGGCAAGTGAGTACACGGTGGAAGGTTTACTAGATGCTTTACTAGAGAATCTGGGAGGGAATGGACATGGCTCAAACATTTGATCGTCATCGCCGACTACGCAAAAGTGCGGCAATGCGCAATCTCGTTCGGGAAAACCACATTCGTATGGAAGATCTGATTTATCCTTTGTTCGTAGTGGAAGGAACCGACATTAAAAATGAAATCTCGTCTATGCCAGGTGTATATCAGTTCTCCCTGGACCGTCTGGCTGAGGAAATGAAGGAGATCTCACAGGCAGGCATTCAATCCGTTTTGATGTTCGGTATACCTGATCACAAAGACGCTTGCGGTTCTGAAGCGTATAACGACGAAGCGATTACCCAACAGGCTATCCGCCAAATCAAAGAAGCCTACCCGGAAATGATCGTCATCGCAGACACTTGCCTGTGTGAATACACCGACCACGGACATTGCGGTGTTTTGAACGAGGGTGAAGTGGAAAATGACGAGACCTTAAAACTGCTCGGCATGACAGCTGTTTCCCAAGCAAAAGCGGGCGCAGACATTATCGCACCTTCTAACATGATGGACGGTTTTGTTGTTGCGATTCGAGAGGCGCTCGATGAAGCAGGCTATGGGCACATTCCGATTATGTCGTATGCTGTGAAATACGCTTCTTCATTCTATGGTCCTTTCCGTGAAGCAGCATGCTCGACACCTCAATTCGGAGATCGGAAAAGCTACCAGATGGACGCATCCAATGCACGTGAAGGACTGCGCGAAGCAGCTTCCGACGTCAAAGAAGGGGCAGACTTTTTGATCGTGAAGCCAGGTCTTGCTTTCATGGACATGGTTCTGCGTCTCCGTGAAAACTTTAACCTCCCGATCGTAGCGTACAATGTGAGTGCGGAGTATTCCATGGTGAAGGCAGCAGCACAGAATGGCTGGATTGATGAAGAGCGTATCGTAATGGAAACATTAGTTGGATTCAAGCGTGCAGGTGCAGATTTGATCATTACGTATCATGCCAAAGATGTAGCAAAATGGCTGGCGAGGTGAGCAGAAGATGAATAGAGAAAAATCGACTCAATTTTTTGCAGAAGCACAGCAGTATATACCAGGTGGGGTTAACAGCCCGGTTCGCGCGTTTAAAAGCGTAGGCGGTAACCCGGTCTACATTTCCAAAGGGGAAGGCTCTCGAATTTACGATGTAGATGGCAACAGCTATATCGACTACATCGGCTCCTGGGGCCCATTGATTCTCGGTCATGCGCATCCAAAAGTATTGGCGGCGATCACTGAGGTGGCTGCTCTGGGAACCAGCTTTGGTGCGCCTACTTACCGGGAAACTGAGATGGCGAAGCTGGTTTGTGAGATCATGCCATCGGTTGAAGTCGTGCGTATGGTCAATTCGGGAACAGAAGCGACGATGAGCGCATTGCGCTTGGCACGCGGCTACACGAAGCGAAACAAAATCATGAAGTTCGAAGGCTGTTATCATGGTCATGCCGACAGCCTCTTGATCAAAGCCGGCTCCGGTGTGGCAACGCTCGGTCTTCCAGACAGTCCTGGCGTACCAGAAGGCACAGCGCTGAACACAATTACGGTTCCCTATAACGATCTGGAAAGTGTAAGGCTCGCATTTGAAAGCTTTGGCGACGATCTGGCTGCTGTTATTGTAGAGCCAATCGGCGGCAATATGGGGGTCGTACCACCGCAGCCAGGCTTCCTCGAGGGTTTGCGTGCAATCACGGAGCAATACGGATCCTTGCTTATTTTTGATGAAGTCATGACCGGTTTCCGCGTGGCACTTGGCGGTGCTCAGGAGCTGTTTGGCATCACGCCTGACCTCACTACAATGGGGAAAGTAATCGGTGGCGGATTGCCGGTCGGTGCTTACGGCGGCAAACGTGAGATCATGCAGCAAATCGCTCCGGCGGGCCCGATCTATCAAGCGGGAACTCTCTCAGGAAACCCTTTAGCAATGGCAGCAGGTCTAGCTACCTTGCAGGAGCTCAGCAAACCAGGTGCTTACGACAGGCTGGAAAAACTGTCTGCCAGACTCGGTGAGGGCTTGGCGGACAATGCGAGCAAGCTGGGAATCCCGTACACAATGAACCGTGTAGGCTCAATGGTTTGCCTGTTCTTCACCGAGACACCGGTCATTAACTACGAAACAGCGAAAACAGCTGACCTGGAACGCTTCTCTGCCTACTTCAGCCATCTGCTGGATGATGGCATCATGATTCCACCTTCCCAGTTCGAAGGGATGTTTGTTTCCTTGGCTCACACGGAGGACGACATCGAGCGGACGATTGTGGCGAGCTACAACGCGATGAAAAAGCTGTAAAAGAACATGCTGCACCTCCTGATTGGATTCAGGAGGTGTTTTTTGTAAGAAATGTCGAGCAACTGTGATAGTATGAAAGGGAGTTGTTCTCGCAAGGGACGAGCACATTTTCGACGGAGGTGGGTCCAATCGAAGGGACAATCGTGAAAGTACCGGAAAAACATTTCATCGGGCTGAGCTTCTCTGGTTCTTTTCCGATGCTTGTGGAATACATGCCAAAGCTTTGGGCAACGTTTTTGCAGCGCCAGGAGGAGATTTCCCACGTTCTGCACCCGGTTGTACGCTATGATATCAGCGACGAAAATCGGACCTATGACATGTACACGGAGTATCTGGCAGTCGAGGTGGAGTGGTTCGAACAGCTTCCACCAGGAATGGTCGGTTTTACAATCCCAGAAAGAACGTATGCTCGTTTTACCCACAAAGGACCGATGGAGCACGTACAAGCGACCTACGAAAGTCTCTTTTCATGGCTAAAGGAAATGGGACATCAACCCAATGAGCAATTGCTTCGTATGGAACGCTACGACGAACGATATGTACCATCTGTTCATGATGCTGCCCGTGTTGACAATATGTACGAGATCTTTATCCCACTTCGATAATAGGTAAAATCTCAGCACCTCTTTTTCACATGAAAAGAGGTGCTATTTGCTCTATAATTTCACCATTTGAAAAACCCCTCCATATACTGAATACAAACGAGGGAGGAGATGGACAAGGGTGGGCAAAGGGAGATGGAGATACCGCAAGCTCTTTCGCAAGCGTTATGGACGTATTATATGGCTCGTCACGAAGCGCAACGGAGAGAAAGGATATTTTAAGTTTCCCGTACAAAAAAAACAGCGCAAGGAGCAGCGTATACTTGTGGCGAATGAGTATATCGCAGCTGCTCTTGCGAAACGAGTCGGACTTCCAGTAGCAAAAGTAAAGCTAGTCACCGTCAGAGGACCCCGGGGAATCAGGCGCAGAGGGCTGCTCTCACAGAAGGCAAGTGCAAACAAGGTAATACCGTGGAAAAGGGCTAAAAAGAGGGTATACCGCAGGCTGGATGAGAAAGTCAAAAAAGCGAATTTGCTGGCACGAATCGCTGCCTTTGATGCATGGATAATGAACCCTGACCGGAATAATCGCAATTTAATCCTATATCGAAAAAAGTCTGCCAAGCAATACAAGTGGTACCTCATTGACCATGGGATTGCTGTGTTTGGAAAGCCAAGCAGGTGGAGCTTACGAAAAGCAAAAAGACAATTTCGAAAAAAGAAAGCATACAAGTTTACGATGCATTCAGGGAGTAAAAAGAAGAAGCAACGGGTTCCCAAGGGACTCAAGCGCTTCACACAGGATAATCAAAAATCGTTAGACAAGATGGTCAAAAAAATTAAGAAATTACCTAACTCCGCCATCCGAAAAGCAGTTAAAAAGGTGCCGAGGGGCTATTTGAAGAGAGCGGAAAGGAAGTTTATTACCAAAGTATTGATTCACCGTAAAAAGCAAATCAAAAAGATTGTAAAGCGAATCTCCACGCGTTGAAAGAAAGGAGCGCGAAAAAGGAGGAGGTCGCGTCGAAACATACAGGTTTAATGGTATGCAACAGAGGGCACCATTTTGAACAAGACAATGAAAGGAAGATGGACAGATGATGAAATTAGCGGGTCTCAAAAATGATCTTAAAGTCGCCTATGTAGAGGAGGGTGTCAAGGAACCGATTATTCTTTTGCACGGCTTTTGTGGGAGTTCGGGGTACTGGAAGAAAGTCATACCCTTGCTTGCCGAGTCTCATCGTGTGATCGCGGTAGATTTGCGGGGGCACGGAGCCAGCCTGGCACCCAATGAACCCTACACCATGGAGCAGTTTGCCCATGATCTGGCTCTGTTTGTCGATGAGCTCGGCATTTCACGCTTTCATTTGTTTGGCCATTCGCTTGGTGGATACGTCACGCTTGCTTTTGCCGAAAAATATGCGGACAAGCTGGCTGGATTTGGTTTAATCCACTCGACTCCTTTTCCTGACGATGAAGCGGCCAAGGCCAATCGCGATAAGGGTGCGGCCAGCATTCGTGAAAACGGAATGGAGCCATTTATTAAAGCATTGGTGCCCAAATTGTTTGCAAAAGATCATGTAGCAACTATGCCGGATGAGGTTCAGATGACAAAAGAAATCGGGCTTTCCACCATTCCAATTGGGGCGATAAACACCCTGATAGGAATGCGGGATCGCATGGATCGCCAGCATGTGTTACAGGAAACGAATCTCCCTGTGCTATTGGTAGCAGGTGAAGAGGATCAAGTCATCCCGTCTGAAAGAACGTTCACAGTAGCGGGAGATCATATTGAGCAAGTGTTATTGCCAAACGTTGGACACATGGGAATGCTTGAGGCTCCTGAAGAATTGGCCGGGGCGATTGGCAGATTTTTGTCGAGGAGTTAACCAATTCCCACCAAAGTCCTAGTAAATTTTGCTATAATAGATCCAGGTATTCTATCAATTTTTACATATAAGAGAGGGGAAATTTCACATGAAAAGAGCACGTCGCATTACTATGACGGCGTTTGCATCGGTTGTCTTTGCCTCCCTGATGGCAAGCTCAGCGTTTGCGGCACCACTTCACCCGGTCAACCATGCAGACTGGATGGTGAAAAAATCGATTATTTCTGCTGGTCAAAACGGTGACTTGGCATTGGATCGCGCGGTGAACTTGGCTGAAGCGACTGTTGTTTTCTCCAAATTAAAAGAAGTAAAAGTAGGCGCGGCAGCGAGTGGCGCTCACTGGTCTACTCCTTATTTTGCTTGGGCGAAATCCCAAGGAGTATTGACTGGGGACGATTATAAAAACCCAACTGCTGCAGTAACGTCCGCAAAATTGACGCAAATGGCAGAAAAACTGGGCTACAAAATCGCGCTGGAAAATAAAGCGCAAGTAACTCGTGGCGAATTCTTCCAGGCATTGGGCGACGCAGTTACTACACACGTTACGATCGCACATACAAACGATACGCATGGACATATCCAAGAAGATAAGAATCAAAAAGAATTCGGTTTTGCTAAAATTGCTACCTTATTGAAGGAATGGCGTACAGAGAACGAAAACTTCCTTCTGCTTGATGCAGGGGATACGTTCCAAGGTACCGTTTTTGTAAACCAGTTCAAAGGCGAGTCTGTTGTTCCAATCCTCAACAGTCTGGATTACAACGTGATGGCTGCTGGTAACCACGAATTCGACTTTGGCTATGAGCAACTCCTCAAGCTGCGTGACATGCTGGAGCACCCGGTTATTTCCGCTAACGTATTCAAAGCGGATGGAAAAGAACTGCTGGTGCCGACATTCAAAGCAGAAATTGGCGGCAAAAAGTTCGCTTTCGTTGGGTTTGTAGCAGAAGATACGCCTGTTCTGACTCACCCTGACAACGTAAAGGGCCTTACTTTCAAAAGCCCAGTTGAAGTGGCGAAAACAGTCGTGCCTGAATTGAAAAAAGAAGTCGATCACGTGATCGTAGTTTCCCATATCGGGGTGGATGTAGACCGTGAAATCGCGAAAAACGTGCCAGGTATCGACCTGATCGTAGGCGGACACTCGCACACTCCACTGACAACACCTGAGCTGGTTAACGGTACATACATTGTTCAAGACTGGGAGTACGGCAAATCTCTGGGCCGCGCTGATCTGTACTATCTGGGCAAAGAGCTGGTTGCATTCAGCGGTGGCTTGAAAGAGTACGACGAGGCTGTTGTAGCTGATCCAGAAGTGGACAAGATGGTACAAGAGATCGTGAAAAAGATTGACTCCGTAATGAACGTGGTTATCGCGAAATCCGAAGTTCCACTTGATGGCGACCGTACGTTGGTACGTGCGAAAGAAACGAACGTCGGTAACCTGATTACCGATATCATGCTCGAGCGCACACAATCCATCAAAGGACATGAGGCTGACGTAGCTCTGGCCAATGGCGGCGGAATCCGCACACAATTGAATGCAGGCGACATCACCAAGAAAAACCTGTACAGCTTGCTGCCGTTTGAAAACAATACGCTGTCCATCGTAGAGGTAACAGGTGAAGAACTGAAGCAAGCACTCGAAAACGGAGTGAGCCAAGTCGAAAAAGGCGCAGGACGCTTCCCGCAAATCAGTGGAATGAGCTTCACCTACAATCCGACGAAGCCAGCAGGCGAGCGCGTCATCGAAGTGAAAGTGGGCGACAAGCCGCTTGATCTAACCAAGAAATACAAAGTAGCAACGATCGATTTCCTCGCAGCAGGCGGAGACGACTACACATCCTTGAAAAAGCCATTCTTCAACACTGGCCTGTCCATGTACAGTGTAGTAGAGGAAGGATTGATCAAACGCAAAGTGGTTAATCCAAAAGTAGAAGGCCGTATCGTAGAAGTAAAATAAGCACGGTTTACAAGACAGGGAAGCAGTATTTTCGGCTCCCTGTCTTTTTCCGTATAATGAAGTACCTTGCATTATGTCAAAGCTATTTGGTAAAATCTCACATGGGTGATACGGATTGAATGTTCATTTTAACCTAATTAGCCAGAACGCTCTATCCTCACGTAACATAGCGGAGTAGTGAAAGATGAATAGTTGGAATTTGTATCATTTTTCCACTCCATTATGGTAAAGTCGGAATATACGTTCTAGTTTGGGGGTGTATTCCTGTGCAAAATCACCTATCCGTTTCGGCTTTATCCCACGCCAGATCAGGAACAAAAATTGATGTGGACATTAGAGATGTGCCGTGGACTCTATAATATAGCGAAAGAACAACGTGAGCTTGCATATAAACAACAAGGTATATCCGTGTACTATTCTAAGCAACAAAGGGAATTGCCTCAGTTGAAACAGGAATTTCCCGAGTACAAAGCAATTCATTCACAGGTGTTGCAGAATTACTTGCAACGCCTGGATGAACTCGTTGCCAGTATTTCGGAAAAATTCTACCTGAAGGAATCGCAAGAAGGACCGCCGCGCAAATACACTAGCTGACTGTGCAGGGGCGCAGATACATGAACGATCTGATTTTGGAATGGCGGATCTTCAACCGTGGTGTCAACCAGATCATAGGGGAGGGACTCGGTTATGACGAGGCGTGAGTTTATGGATGAATTGGGTACGCTACTCGGTGGCTTGCCTGACAAGGAGCGTTTGGATATCCTTGCTGATTATACCGAGCATTTTTTAATGGGTGTCAAACAAGGCAAGAGCGAGCATGAGATAGCAGAAGGACTAGGAAGTCCCAAATTGCTGGCAAAAGAGCTTTTGGCAGGCTACAGGATTGACCAGGCGCAGTCGAACGCTTCTATCGGTAACATGACGAGAGCAATCATCGCTACCATTAGTCTTGGGTTTTTCAACGTCGTTTTTGTTTTGGGACCATTTATGGGGCTAATCGGTGTGTTAATAGCCTTCTATGCCGTTTCCTTTTCGCTTTTGGTGGCGCCGATCGGGATCTACCTGCAGTATGGAGTCCCTGTCCCGTCGCATGAGCGGCTCTTTCTATTGTTTGGAAGTATGGCCTCCTTAGGTCTTGGCGGCATGCTTGCAGTGGGATTGCTGCGTTTAACGAAGTGGCTGTACCGTCTTTTCTTGAGGTACCTCCAGTTCAATGTGCAGTTGATCAGGGGGAAATAAGATGAAGCATTGGGGAAAAAAGATTTTTGGAATCAGTTTACTGCTTTTTGTACTGGGCGCATCAGGACTCGTATGGTTATTTTCGAAACAGGAATATTTCTCTTTTTCATTAGCTCAGATAGATGAGCAGCGAACCATACAAGAAACGTTTACTTCTCTGAATTTGACCACGGATACGGCCGATGTCGTCGTGACCCCGAGCCAATTGCCTACTGCGAGCGTGCGCTTGTTAGGTGAAGCCAATGAGAATCAAAAAGAGAGTTTGCAGTTCGTAACGGAAGTGACCCCGGATGGCACGTTAAAAGTGGAGGTGCAAGAAAAACTCCACATCAATCTGTTTTTTCCCGTGAATGGCCGCCTTCAGATTCAGGTGCTTTTACCCGAGAAGACCTATGAAAAAATTGTGGTGCAGACGGCTACCGGAGATATCAAAACAGGAATTCTCACAGCAAAAGAGGCGAAGATTTCTTCGAGCACGGGAGATGTCGAGCTGGATGGCTTCACGGGAGAAAAACTGGATATTCGGACAGATACTGGTGATATGAAGCTTGCAGGTGTTCGCTCTGCCTTGGAGATTAACAGTTCAACAGGAGAGATCGATTCACTGGTCTTGCCGGAGCTGGCTCATGATGTTTCGATTCGAACCGATACTGGAGATGTGCGTGTAAAAGCAGAGAAACAACCAACCGCAGCCAAACTCGAGCTTTCAACCGATACAGGCTCGATTAAGACTTCGTGGTCGCCCCTTTCCTATGAAGAGAAGGAAGAACACCAGGTGAAGGCGTCAGTTGGGACGGGCGGTCCCACCTTAACTGTTGAGAGTTCCACAGGCGATATCCGCATTCAATAGGAGATGTTTGGCAAGAATGGTGGATAGGATTGGAAGCAGAGAAACGAAAAGATTTTGACACAATAAAGCCCGTTTTAGAGGAAGGGCCGTGGTATCATAATTATTGGGAAAGATTATTGTGCAAGGAGAGGTTTATTTCATGACCGCAAAACCATTTAACGATACTTTTTTGAAAGCATGCCGAGGGGAAAAGGCGGATCATGTGCCTGTATGGTACATGCGCCAGGCCGGACGTTATCAACCGGAATACCGTGCTATTCGTGCGAAGCATAGCTTTTTTGAAATGAATTACATACCGGAAGTGTGTGCAGAAGTAACTCGTCTGCCAGTAGAACAGCTTGGCGTGGATGCAGCCATCCTGTTTGCGGATATCATGACACCACTCAAACCGATTGGTGTCGACGTGAATATCGAGTCTGGGATTGGCCCTGTCATTGCCAATCCGATTGAATCCTTGGCAGATGTTCAAAAGCTGGACGACTTGGACCCGGAAACGCATGTTCCTTACATTTTGGAATCCATCAAGATTTTGCGTGAGACGCTTTCCGTTCCTCTGATCGGTTTCGCGGGTGCACCGTTTACACTCGCGAGCTATATGATTGAGGGCGGACCGTCCAAGCATTACCACAAGACAAAGGCTTTCATGTATACAGAGCCAGCAGCGTGGCAAGCGCTGATGGACAAACTGGGTGACTTGACGATCACTTATTTAAAAGCACAGATCAAGGCAGGTGCGCAAGCTGTTCAGGTGTTTGATTCCTGGGTAGGCGCATTGAACGACGAAGACTATCGTGAATTTATTACTCCTGTCATGACTCGGATTTTTAACGCACTGAAAGAAACCGATGTACCGACGATCTACTTCGGAATCGGAGCGGGTCACCTGCTCATGGATTGGAACCGTTTACCTGTTGATGTGGTTGGTCTCGATTGGCGCACGTCGATTACCACTGCAAGAGAAATGGGTGTAACCAAGACCCTCCAGGGAAATCTGGATCCGACTTTGCTTTTGGCCCCTTGGGAAAAGCTCGAAGGAAAAGCGAAAGAGATTCTGGACGAAGGAACCAAGCAGCCAGGATTCATTTTCAACCTCGGCCATGGTGTATTCCCGGACGCGAAAGTCGAAACGCTGCAAAAGCTGACAGCGTTCATCCATAGTTACAAACGTCACGTGTAACCAGGAGGTGCAATCATAATGTCCAAGCAAAAGACAGGGCTCTTGTTGATGGCGTATGGCACGCCGCGCAGTCGCGAAGAAATTGAGCCTTACTATACCCACATCCGTAGAGGACGCAAACCTCCACAGGAGCTGTTGGATGATTTGACCCAGCGATACGAAGCTGTAGGCGGTGTGAACCGTTTTGCCGAAATTACGGACGAGCAGGTAAGCGCATTGGAGCGGGAGATGAATGAGCGTTACCCAGATCGTGAGTTCGTAGGCTATTTGGGACTGAAGCATATTGCTCCATTCGTTGAGGATGCTGTCGACCAGATGAAGCGGGATGGAATCAAGGAAGCGATCAGTCTCGTGCTTGCACCGCATTACTCCAGCTATAGTGTAAAAGAATACAATGGACGCGCGAAAGAGCATTCGGAATCCGTGAACGGTCCTGTCATCCATAGCATTGAAAGCTGGTACCTCGAACCGGGCTTTATTTCTTACTGGGTAAACGCGATCAAGGATACGTTTGCTTCCGTGTCTACTGAAGACCGCGAGAGTGCTGTCGTTGTCTTTTCGGCACACAGCTTGCCAGAAAAAATTTTAAAGTCAGGCGATCCCTATCCGCAACAGCTTGAAGAGACGGCCAAGCTGATTGCTGAACAGGCGGGTGTCATGGACTTTGCCATTGGCTGGCAAAGCGCTGGGAATACACCGGAGCCTTGGCTTGGACCTGATGTGCAGGATTTGACCAGAGACTTGCATGCCGCGCATGGCTACAAGGCATTTGTCTATTGCCCTGTCGGTTTTATTGCTGAGCATTTGGAAGTGTTGTACGATAATGATTTTGAATGCAAACAAGTGACAGATGAGCTCGGCGTCCATTACTATCGCCCTCCGATGCCAAACGCCAGACCAGCCTTTATCTCCTGTCTGGCTGATGCTGTCGGGAAGAAGCTGGCGAATTAGGGGATCGAATCAGATGAGCGAGAAAACCTTCCATATTACGATTGTTGGCGGCGGTATCACCGGATTGACCGCCGCTTTTTACTTACAGCGGGAAATTGAAGCAGGGGGCCTGCCCATTCGTTTGCAGCTGATCGAGGAGCAAGAGCGCTTGGGGGGCAAGATCAAAACGTGGCGACATGAGGGCTATGTCATCGAGCAGGGGCCGGACTCCTTTTTGGAGCGCAAAGTGAGTGCAGCGCAACTGGCTGTTGACCTAGGGCTGAGTGATGACCTGGTACGCAATAGCACGGGACAAGCGTATATTTGGCACAAAGACAAGCTTGTCGCCATTCCAGAAGGAGCGGTCATGGGTGTTCCGACCAAGCTGATGCCGTTTGTGAGTACGGATCTGATTTCTTGGCCGGGGAAAATTCGGGCAGCCGCAGACTTGGTGCTTCCTGCGTCGGAAGGGAATGGGGATATTTCTGTAGGGGATTTTTTCCGTCGCCGATTGGGTGATGAGGTCATCGAAAACCTGATTCAACCCCTTCTCTCAGGTGTATACTCTGGTGACATCGACAATCTTAGTCTGCTCGCCAGTTTCCCGCAATTCGCCCAGTTGGAAAAGCAGCATCGCAGCTTGATTCTGGCGATGAAACATTCCAGGCCGAAAGCCAATGGGCAAGGAAAACCAAAAGGCCTCTTTTTGACGTTGAAAAATGGTTTGGAATCGTTGGTCGAGGGAATTGAAGAAAGATTGCCTGCGTCTAGCATTCAAAAAGGAACAGGGGTTCAAGAGCTAGTGAAGCGGAAGAACGGGGGATATTCCCTCATCCTGAAGAATGGACAGAGCATGGAGACGGATGCCGTTCTCTTTACGCTGCCGCACGCAGCTCTCGAACCGCTGCTGCGCCCGTATGTGTCTGTTCCTTCCTTGCCGCAAGCGAAGCCACACATGGTCGCAACAGTCGCGATGGCTTTCAGCGAAAAATCAATCGACTTCGGAATGGATGGAACTGGATTTATTGTTCCCCGTCATTCTGGTGCAAAAATTACGGCGTGTACATGGGCGCACCGAAAATGGCCGCATACAGCGCCCGATAACAAAGCACTACTGCGCGGCTTCGTGGGTAAGGCGAAAGAGCAGTCCTTTATGCAGCAGACAGATGAAGAAGTGCTGGAGACAGTGCTTCACGATCTGCGAAAAATTATGAGCATTCCGAAGCAGCCTGATTTTTATAAAGTGACCCGCCTCCAAAATGCGATTCCGTACGTGGTTGGTCATCTGGAATGGGTAAAGGAAGTAAAAGCGAAAATCCAAACCAGCCTGCCTGGGGTTCTGCTGGCAGGTGCTTCGTATAGCGGGGTTGGTGTACCCGATTGTATTGATCAAGGAAAGAAAGCGGTATCAGAATTGATAGCTTCTGTCGGGCCGGGGAGATAAACCCCGGTTTTTCCTTTTTTCCGGTGCTAAACAGCCTGTCCTGTCCATATAGTATAGGGAAATGTCCTGCACTTGAAAGGAGGAGCACGAATGGCGTTACAGGATGGACTTCTCTCGTTTGCCATCAAGGAGACCATTTTCCTCTCATCCGATAAAGCTGGAATAGGCGAATTGCAAGAGCTGGAATTGGTTCCCGATGTAGAGGTGTTGGAAAACGAATCCTACATCTCCATTACCGGCTGCTTGCAATTATTCGGTAAGTACGAGCCAATCAGGGAGGCCGCAGAGTCCAATGGCGGCGGAACGGAAACCCTGATTGAAGCGATGACGTTTTCGCCGTTTCGTCAGGAAAAAGCGGAGGAAGGATACTATGGCTGGGAGGAGCAAATCGGACATCGCATTCCGCTGAACATTACGATCCCGTTGGAGCGAATCGCTGAAATCGGTGACATCTACGCAATTGTGGACAGCTTTGATTACAAGCTAGAATCCCCCCATCAAATGCTGATTGATGCTGAGCTTAAAATCATGGGGATTGCCTTTGTGCAGCAGGTTCATGAACAACAGCAACCGTTTCAACAGTACCAGTACGAGCCGCACCCGTATCAAGAAAATGAGGAAACCGGGACTGGAAGACAAGAACAGGCATGGGAATTTGCCCAGGTAGCAGCGGAAGATCAGGATGAACTGGTTCAGCCAGTTTCGCTGGATGAGATCGAGCAGAAGCTGAGTGAACTGGAACACGAAATGGAAAGGCAAACAATACCAGCCTCATATGAGTCGGCTGAATCCACCTCCATGTATGATACGCCGGCTCTCTCCACTTCCTTCCCCGAGGTATATTCTAGTCAAAGTTATGGGGAAATCACGGATGTGGAGCTTACCGATGCAGGGGAGGCGTGGGGAGTTGAATCTGCCGCATACGAATCACCCTCTTATGATTCCTCTTATGATTCTCCCTCCTATGATATACAGGCCGTAGAATTGGAGCATGAGGAGCGGTGGACGGACGTTGGAGCCCACGAAGAGGAACAAGATGAACCCGTACTTGCCATCCATGATCAGGAATCTCTTGCCTATACGCAGGTAGCCGGTGAGCAGATTGAATCACCTGAAGCGGCGAGAGCAGCGGAAATAGCAGAAGTGTCGGGATCAACGGGAACAGCAGAAGCGGCGAGAGCAGCGGAAATAGCAGAAATGTCGGGATCAAAGGGAACAGCAGAAGCAGCGAGAGCATCGGAAGTAGCTGAAATAGCTGAAATAGCTGAAATAGCGAAAGTAGATGAAGCATATGAAGTAGATGAAGCATCAGGAGTATCGGAAGTAGTTGAAGAAGCGGATGCGGAAGAAGTGAGCGAGGAAGCTCAGACTGCTGCCGAACCGGTAATCGCTGAACCAGAAGAAAATGATGAGATAGAGTTGCGCGTGGCTATTTCGGGCAAAGCCTCTCGAGAAGAGGCGGGCAATGTGAACATTACCTCGATCTTTTCCCAAGCAACCCGTGCCAAGCAAGATGCCATAGCAGCAGAAGCGGAATCGTCGTCCAGCTCTTCACGTAAAGGGATGGCTTCCTCTGCCGCGCCTACTACAGCAGAAGCAATGCAAAATCTCACATCTTTTGTCAAACGCAAAGAAGAGCGGACCAGTCAATTGAAAATGTGCATTATTCAGCGTGACGAGACCTTGGAGCATATCTCCCAACGTTATTCCTTACCGGTTTCCAAGATCGTGGAAGTGAACAGGTTGGCTACCGAGCAACTTGTCGCCGGACAAATCCTGTACATTCCACAGTGAGGAGTGTGGGACCGTGGACAAGATCGACATTTCAGAGGTTTGTCAGCACTATCGAGCGCGCGTGATTCGTGTCACGCCGCTCGATGACTGCTATTTACTGGAGACGAACCGCGGCCCGAAAGAACTGCACATTTGGCCACGTGTCGATGTGATGCGCTGGTCATTTTCTTGGCGAGAACGGTTGGCTCGCCAAGGCTTTCGTGAGTTGGAACGGTTCATACGTACCCGCGAGGCCAAGCCATTTTTGGTCGTAGGCAAACAGGGAGTCACGATGACGGATCACCTGAGGCACATTGAAGCGTGTTTACCCGGGGAAGATTTCGCCAGGCAAAGCGGTCGTGTCGTCGCTATGATGCACTTGTCCCAACAGGAAAGCCCGTTGCTTGCTGGAGCCGATTATTTGAAACAGGAGCAGATGAATGCTGAATCAAAATGGGCCCATGCCAAAGCCGTAGTAGAATCCTATCGCGGTAAATTCGGTAGTGAAAAGGGGGAAATGCGTTGGGTGGCCGAGTTGATGACTCCGCTATTACAAAGGCTGGAGCGCTCGGCAACGATGCTATCCCATGAAAGTATTACTCCTGAGTCCATCAGTGTCGCTCACCGGGATTTGCTGCGTGACAACTGGGGCATGGTGAATGGCAAGCTGTACCTTCGCGGGTTCTTTCGTCCGTCGCTTTCCATTCAACAAAGAGATGTGGCGAGTTATTTACGGGACATGTATATGACTCATAAAGACCTTCGTCAGGTCGATTCCTTTTTGGACGGATATGAAGAAGTAAAACCACTTCAATACACCGATTACACGTTAATGCTCGCCTTCATGGCCAGGCCCCGGGAAGTGTGGAGGAGTGTAGAGGATTATGTAAAACGCGTCTTGAGAAATAAGGAGGTGCATGTAACGGGTATTGAACAGGCCTTGCAAAGTCAGCAGGCGGTAGACATTTTGCTACGTCATATTGCCGATCGGGCCGAGCGATCAAGGAGTGATGGAGTACATGAGCCGCTTTGAGGAAATATTTCCGTTGTTTCAGGAGTACGATATGTTTGCGCAGACAATCAATGTCTTAAAAGAACCAAACGTATTTAAGGCAGCGACTCCTTATGGCTCATATGTCTGCAAACGATCAAAGGTATCCGGGCAACGTCTGCTGTTTGTAAGCGATGTGCTTCGTGAATTGCAGCATCGTGGATGGGATGGCGCTGTCCCTTTTATTTACACCAAGTTTGATGATCCGTTTGTTGAGCTAGGGGAGCAAGCTTATTATTTGACAGCCTGGCAGCCAGGAAGCGAGCAGTGGGCAGATGAGCCATTGGCCTGGGCAACCCCGATGCTGGAACGATTAGCCGAGCTGCATCATTTGACGCAAAACTACAAATTTGACGATCCGAGACAAGTGGAGCCGTTAATCGACTCGCTGCTCAATCGCTGGCAGTACTGGCAAAATCAGATGGAAAAAGCTGCTGTAGTTGCCCAGGAGCGTCCCTATCAATCGCCGTTTGATTTGGTATTTCTCGCAAACAAAGCATTTATCGCAGAAATGGCCGACACGGCGACGGAGCTTCTAACAGATTGGCGAGAGAGGCACGAGACACATGCCCATTTTCGCTTGTCGCTCATTCACGGTTACCCCCATCCCGCGCATGTGGTACCGGATCGCTTGGGAAAAGGGAAGCTGCTTAATTTTGATCGTGCTGCTTTTGATACGCCAATTCGAGATCTGACTTTATTTTACCGAACGTATTTTCAGATGGCTGGAGATGAGATCGGCGCTTCTCAATTGTTTCACCGCTACGCTGCTATTTTTCCATTACGTCCCGAGGAGATCGAACTTCTCGCAGCTTTTCTCTCCTATCCGGAGCGCATCATGCGTGATGTTGATATTTATTACAACGGTCGGCGAGATTGGAGTGAGCTTTTCGCGGTGAAACGTCTGGAAAAAAATATGGACCGCCTGATGCGCCTGCATCGCTGGGTCCAGCAAGCATTTTAATGAGCAACGTCTCACCGCGTGGGGCGTTGTTTTTTTGAACTTATTCATAACCAATCTAATACGATGGCGACGTAAAGCAAGGCAAGCAGGCCGAGCAAAATCACATCAAAAGAAGTAGGGACGAGGATGGTCCGGACGAATTGAAAAACAAGTAAAGGAATCAAAACCTGCTTGCAGCCGTATTTGATTCGCAAATAGGTAGGATTGTACTTCCAGCGAAAATTCATAAATATCACCTCATTTCAGCTTATGCGCGGCACCTTGGGACAGTGCCTATTACATTAATGAATGGTTGTGACAATTTATTTGTAATGGGACAGCAGTGACTTTTCTCCTCCATGCAGCAGGAAATGGACAGGCGAAGAGATAAAGGTTTAAAGGGTCAGCCAAAAGGGAAGGTAAAAGGGCAGATAGGACAGGACTCATGTGTAAAGGTGATTAAAATGATGTGGGAAGCATTGGTTTACGGGTTAGGAAGCGGGGGGAGCGTCTGCATTGCGCTATTGTCGAGAAAAGGGAAGAAAGCGCAGTGGTGGGATGATGTTTCTTTTTTGCAAGGAATCGGGCTATTAGCCTGGTGCATCGGAAGTTTGCTCGCACTGTCCCCTATGTGGTGGCTCCAAAGACTGGGCCTTTCGATCTCCTTGATTACGTATGTTTTTTTTCTCCGGTCGCTGCATGTGTTTCCTCTTTCGTCTCATCCTTTCTATGAACGATGGAAAATGGTACTCGACACGGCAGCATTAGTCGTGACTTATTTGCTTTTAGTCATTTTTCATGATATATCTAATCATCTAAATGGAGATTCTCCAGTGATGGTTTATTTGCAAGGCGGATTGTATCTACTCATACCTGCGATCAGCGTTCTTTTGGCTATACGTCAATTACAGGGTACTGTGCGAACGAACCGAGGGAGATTGCTGTTTGCGACAATCTTGTTTATCGCAGTAACGATGATGACACCAGTAGCTTCTTCAGCTGTGATGGTCGGGTGTATATCGGCTTCGCTTGTTTTTCTGTTCATGGCTCACCGTGGTCTGGATCTCATTGAAACGATAAAAATGGAGAAAACAGAGTACCGCTACCTGTTTGATAGGCAGAAGTTTGGCAAGCAAGATGCCATTATGGTGCAAGTTATCTTGATTTTCATCGTTTCGTCCTTGGTTGCCATTCCGGACATTCCTTATTATGGTAGAGTGGGTCTGGGTACGGGAATCGTGTTCGGCCTGGTTCGCGTATACTTTACGAGTCGTGACAATCACGTGCTGATGAATGAGACCCTAGTAGCTGCCAGCAATCTCGAGCAGAAATATCAAAATCAACTGGCACAGATACAATTACAGAACGAGCAACTGTCGCAGGTGCTCAGGCTCAAGCAAATCTATGAGTACTTGCTGGTTGCCAGCAATGAGCAAAGCTTGCGTGAGGTGACGTATGAAACACTTCAGCAGGTAATCGAGGAACTCGTGGACACGTGGTTTGCGAAAATGGATACACTGACATTTTTGCAGGTGTCTCTGGAATCGGAGAAAAAAGAAATCTACTATTGCTTGGAGCGTGGCACCAGAAGCTACGGAGGCCATTTGTATCAGGTCGAACAGCGCATTATTGTATCCGAACAGCGAGATTCGTCATTGACACCCCGCTATGTTGCCCTGATTGCACAAATAGCGATCGTTGATCAGGAGCGTACGGAGCTAGAGCAATCCTTTTTCCAGGTGCTATTGGTAAACGTGAGAGGGCTAATCCTGCGCTGCTTGCATGAGCATCAATCTCTTTCGCTTGGCGTAATGGAAACGGAAATGGGGCTGGCGAGGCGGATTCAGTCGATGCTTATTCCCACGGAAGAATTAACAATCAAAGGTTTGCGCGCACGAACGGTGTATGCCCCGATCACCTATGTTGGCGGCGATTATGTTGATTATATTCGGATTGATGATCGTTATGTTTGTTTTATCGTGGCGGATGTATCTGGTCACGGATTGCCCGCTAGCCTCCTGGCTACGGGAATATCGAGTGCGGCAAGAGCTGTCTTACAGACAAGCTGGTCTCCCGATGAAATATTGGAGCGGTTAAATCAACTACTGTTTGAAAATTTATCGAAAACCCGTTCATTCATCACGATGCTGGTAGCCGTGTATGATAGTGTGGAGCATAAGCTTCTTTTAAGCCGTGCAGGCCACCCGCAGCCACTCTATCTCTCAGCAACAGCGAAAAAGGTCCTTGGCTGCAGTGGCGGTGTAGGTCTGGGGCTTTTGCCTGATAGCACTTACCCGCTCGAGGAAGTAGTCTTACATGAAGAGGCAATCCTATTAATCTACACAGATGGGCTGATCAACACGGGAAGAAAAGAAGTGTTCCGTTACTTACGACTATGGCTTGACGAACTATCTGAGCTATGGGACAAGCCTGGAAGCACAAATGATGCGATCATCGATCAGGTAGAATCGTTTCTGTGGACGATGATCCGTCGTGAGAAACAATTAGATGATATGTCTGTGTTGATTCTTCAATTTCATTCTGACCCTCTAACATAAGAACTAGAGCAACCGGAACAATATGAATCAAGATTTTTCCAGCGAAAAAACGTCAATGAATAGGAGGATGAACTGTGATTCTGTGTGAGCAGTGTCCGGACAATCCTGGTTGTCGTAATTGCCTGGATGCTCTGCGCTCAGGGGGCTCTGCACAAAAAGTACTTCCGCCCAGACCGGTGCACGTTACCAATCTCGCCACAATGGAGGCAACAGAAGCGCACCTTTTAGCAGTCAGTCGGACGGCGATTGGGTTGTACAGCAAGCATCAGTCTTTGCATGGACGTATGGAAGTAGAGCTGGCCGCAGATTTCCGGATTATTGGCAGTGGGCTGCGTGGGATTTCAGGTGTTCCTTATTACGTGATTGACATAGAAAAAGTACTGCGCCGAGAGGAAGTACTGGAACGATTATTACTGGATGAATTCCACAATTGGCACATGAGTGACGAGTTGAACCCGACCGACGTACTAACAGATTGGAAAGATCGGGATGATAAACGAGGGCGTCTGATCAAGCAGGAGCTGCAAAAGCTGTCCATATTGCGACAGATCGAAACGATTTTTCTTTATCTGTATGACGAAGGAAAAATCCGGTCGATCGGTTCCAATCGTGCTGACCGAGACATCGAGCTGGAGATGGGCCGATTGGTAGAGGAAGCGGCTGCGTCAGGCTCATCGGTCCGAGAACAGCTTGTCTCCTCAGACGGGCAAAGGGTATTCGAAGTGTATGCCTCACCACTGCCTGATCAGACGTGTGGAATTGCTTTGATTGACGTCACATCGGCCATTCTGGAAGAGCGACGACGCAGAAGCAGGGAATGGGAGATTTACAGAGACATCCTGGGGGTTGTTACAAAAGGCAAGCTCCTTCTGCTAAGCGACGAGGAATTGTTTTTCTTGCTTCGCGAAGGTCATAAATCTCTCTCCATGGATTTGCGAGCACCGGAACATCTCGCAGAGCTGCGTCGCTCATTCAAGCGTGCGTTGGAGCCGGTAGGACTATCGGATAAGCGGTTGCTGCAATTCATCGTAGCGGTGAACGAGGCTGCATCCAATACATTAAAGCATGGGACCGGCGGTACGATCACGCTGCATCTGTCCACTGACCAAACCTTATGCCGGGCTGTCATCCACGATACCGGACAGGGAATTGTCTTGGAAGATTTACCGCGTGCTACCCTGCAGCAAGGCTTTTCCACAAGACATTCCCTTGGGGCAGGATTTCAGGTCATGCTGCAATTCTGTGATCGCGTGTATATGGGCAGCTCGCTCGCGGGGACGAAACTAATTTTGGAATGCAGCATTTCCATATAAAGGGAAAAGTGAGAAAGTGTCAAATGTTTGTAAGTGAGTGAGAGCGGGTACTATAGTTAGTAAGAGTAGAAAAGAAAGTACGACAGTTGTACCGATACCTTTTGAGAGGAGTTAGAGCATGGACTACCGAGCAACAGAGACAAACGGGCAGGCTACGTTATTTTTCGCTGGAGAGTTGGACATGGCTGTTGGCGATCAAGTAGGTGAATTGATCCAGCAGTATGGAGGGCGGAACCAAACCGTTACTGTCGATTTTCAAGGTGTCTCCTTCGTAGATTCTTCCGGTATTGGCAGTCTCTTTTTTACAACGAAAGAATTGCTTGCCTTGGGCAAACAAGTGGAAATTGTAAATGTTCGTGAGGAAATACTGGATATACTAAGCGTGCTTGGATTTACGGAGGCACTTGGCATCGCCGTGGGAAAAGCGGAAGAAACCGGGTGAAACCGGGTTTGACGCGAAACGGCTTGATTGTATATAATAACGTAGAACTAAGCTGTCAACTACATATCTAATCAACGATGATCGGGAAGAGTAGGTCAGGATGCCTTGGCAGAGAGGAGAATCAGTTGCTGCGAGATTCTCTAAGGTGATAAATGACTGAAGGTCGCCCAGGAGTTGTTCCAGTGAAGGTAGTTCCTTAGCTGGAAACGGGTCGCAACCGTTATCTTGTCAGAGCGAACATACATGGTATAGATGCACGATGTATGTTAACAAAGGTGGTACCGCGAAATAATCCTTTCGTCCTTTGGATGAGGGGTTTTTTTATTTTCTTTTTCAAGGAGGAGTCACATATGTCAACACAGCCAACACCAGACATTGATCAGCTTTTGCCAAAAAATTATGATCCGAAAGCTGCAGAGAGCAAATGGTATCCATATTGGATTCAAAAAGAATTCTTTAAAGCTCACCGCGACCCAAATAAACAGCCGTTTACCATTGTGATTCCACCTCCGAACGTTACGGGGAAGCTTCACTTGGGTCACGCCCTGGATACGACACTCCAAGATATCATCACCCGTACGAAACGGATGCAAGGATACAGTACGTTATTTTTGCCAGGGATGGACCACGCAGGGATCGCTACACAGGCACGGGTAGAAGCCACATTGCGCGAAGAGGGAATCTCCCGTCACGATCTTGGTCGGGAAAAGTTCGTGGAAAAAATATGGGAGTGGAAGCATATTTACGCTTCACACATTCGCGAGCAGTGGGAGAAGCTGGGTCTGGCTCTGGATTTTTCCCGCGAGCGCTTTACCATGGATGAGGGCTTGTCCCGTGCTGTTCGTGAAGTATTTGTCCGTTTATATGAAAAAGGCCTGATTTACCGTGGCAATCGGATCATTAACTGGGACCCGGCAGCACGTACAGCCCTGTCTGATATCGAAGTTATTTACAAGGAAGTAAAGGGTGCCCTGCACCATATGCGCTACCCGCTGGCGGACGGGAGCGGTCATATTGAAGTCGCGACGACTCGCCCAGAGACGATGCTCGGTGATACGGCGGTAGCTGTACATCCAGAAGACGAACGTTACAAGCATTTGATCGGAAAAACAGTCATTCTGCCAATCGTTGGACGCGAAATTCCAATTGTGGCGGACGATTACGTTGATCCTGAGTTTGGTTCCGGTGCGGTTAAAATTACGCCCGCCCATGACCCTAACGATTTTGAGCTTGGCCTGCGCCATCAACTGCCGCAAATCGTCGTGATGGATGAATCCGGTACGATGAACGAGCAAGCCGGCATTTACAAAGGTCTCGATCGCTTCGCATGCCGCAAGCAAATTATCAAAGACCTGAGCGAGCAAGGCGTTATGTTTAAAATTGAGGAGCACATACACCAGGTAGGTCATAGTGAGCGCAGTGATGCGGTGGTTGAGCCGTATTTGTCTACGCAATGGTTCGTAAAAATGCAGCCGCTTGCTGACACGGCACTGGCCAATGCAGCGAGTGAAGAGAGTGTCAAGTTTGTGCCAGAGCGCTTCAAAACAAACTATTTGCGCTGGATCGAAAATATTCGAGACTGGTGCATTTCACGTCAGCTTTGGTGGGGACATCGGATTCCGGCATGGTATTGCGGGGATTGTGGTGAAACCATCGTATCTCGTGATAATGTAATGGAATGCCCGAGCTGCCACAGCCACAAGCTGGAGCAGGATAATGACGTGCTCGATACGTGGTTCTCCTCCGGATTATGGCCTTTCTCTACGCTCGGCTGGCCGGAAGAATCCGAAGACATGAAGTACTTTTATCCAACGAATGTACTGGTAACAGGTTACGATATCATCTTCTTCTGGGTAGCACGCATGATGTTTAGTGGATTGGAATTTACCGAAAAAAATCCGTTTGAAACGGTATTGATTCACGGCATTATCCGCGACTCCGAAGGGCGTAAGATGTCCAAGTCGCTCGGTAACGGTGTGGACCCGATGGAAGTCATTGAAAAGTACGGTGCTGATGCTCTGCGCTTCACTTTGGCAACAGGAAACTCTCCTGGTAACGACCAACGCTTTTACTGGGAAAAGGTGGAGGCGAATCGCAACTTCGCCAACAAGATCTGGAATGCGTCCCGTTTCGCATTGATGAATTTGACTGACGTAAGCTATGACGATATCGACACGAGCGGCGAGCTTTCCACGCCTGACAAGTGGATTCTCTCTCGTCTGCAAGCGACTATTTCTGATGTGACTCGTCTCTCTGATGCTTTTGAATTTGGGGAAGTGGGCCGTGTTCTCTACAACTTCATCTGGGATGATCTGTGCGACTGGTACATCGAAATGGCAAAGCTGCCGCTGTACGGTACGGATGAGAAAGCGAAAAAGACCACTCAATCTGTTCTCGTTACCGTCCTCGACCAGACACTCAGGCTGCTGCATCCGTTTATGCCGTTTATGACGGAAGAAATCTGGCAGGCACTGCCGCATCAAGGCGAGAGCATCACGGTAGCCGCTTGGCCAACAGCAAAACCAGAATGGGTATTTACCGAGGCAGAGAGCGAAATGAATCTCCTGATGGAAGTCATCCGCAGTGTTCGTAATATCCGTGCGGAAGTAAATGTGCCGATGTCCAAGAAAATTGAGCTGCTCATCAAGCCGAGCGACGAATCCGCCGCAGACCGTCTGACTCGCGGAGAAGATTACATTGCTCGTTTCTGCAATCCGGAGCGATTGGAAATCAATCAGCAGCTCACGACACCGGACAAAGCGATGTCTGCTGTTATTACAGGGGCGGAATTATTCTTGCCGCTTGCAGGTCTCATTGACATCGAACAAGAGCTGAAGCGTTTGGAAAAAGAGCTTTCTGGCTTGCATGGCGAGGTAGAACGTATCGAGAAAAAATTAAACAACGCCGGCTTCCTGGCCAAGGCACCTGAGAAAGTGGTAGAAGAGGAGAAAGCCAAAATGGCTGACTACATGGAAAAGCGGGATAAAGTGATTGCGAGGCTTGCCGAACTGAAGGGCGAATGATCCTTTCGCTACTCGCATATTTTTGAGAATGGAGCATTGTGGTATGCATGCAGAAGAAGAATTTGTTGATTATACACAAGCGCTTGACTGGCTGCATGGCCTTCTTGCCTTTGGTCAAAGACCAGGGCTGGATCGGATGCAATGGGTACTGGAAGAACTAGGACACCCTGAGCGCCTGGTGCCGTTCATCCATGTGGCAGGCACAAATGGTAAAGGCTCTACCTGCGCTTTTCTTACACAGATGCTGATGGAAGCAGGATACAGTGTAGGTACATTTACCTCGCCTTATTTAATCGACTTTCGGGAGCGTATCCGTTTCAACGGTAATATGATACCGGAAGAAGACTTGTTACAGTTAGTGAATGAAGTTAAAGGTTGGGTCACTCGCTGCGAGCAGGAGACGGAGTTTGGTTCCCCTACAGAGTTTGAGGTGATTACGCTGATTGCCATTCTGTACTATACGCGAGTGGCAAGACCAGCGGTGGTCGTATGGGAAACGGGGCTTGGCGGACGTTTGGATTCTACAAACGTCGTCATCCCTCTCGTCTCCGTCATCACCAACATCGGACTTGATCATACGAATGTTCTGGGAAACGATCTGGTAGATATTGCTTGGGAAAAAGCGGGGATTATCAAACCTGGTGTACCTGTTGTTACCGGAGAGAACAGACCTGAAATTCTCGCTGTATTCCAGAAGCGTGCAAAAGAAACGCGAAGTACGCTCTACCACTTTGGAAAAGATTTTTACGGGGAGCAGCTTGAGGAACAGCTCGGCGAGCAACAGATTCGATATAGCAGCATCCATAGACGCCATGAGTCCACTTACCGTTTGACGATGAACGGAATTCATCAGACACAAAATGCTGCGATTGCCCTGATGACAATTGACGTTCTTCGCAACTATTTCTCTTTTTTGCTTGAAGAGGAGGAATTGTTTCGAGGTTTGCAACAAACGCGTTGGCCTGGTCGTCTAGAAATAGTCTCCCCAAGACCTTTGGTTCTCTTGGATGGAGCACACAACCAAGAGGGGATGGAAGCGCTCGTAAGCAGTCTGGATCGTTTGTTGCCACAGGGGAAACGCTTGCATCTGCTTTTTTCAGGGCTGTTAGATAAGCCGTTGTCGAAAATGGCAGAGACGCTAGCACCGCTAAAACCCCGCATCGAATCTATACATGTGACGACATTTGACTTTCCGCGTGCGGCTGACGCTACAGCTTTGCACGATGCATTTCAATCAGGCGGCTGGGAAGAGGAACTTCTCGATACGGCTTCTGATTGGCGAGCATTTCTTATTTCTTGGATGCGGCAGAAGCAATCGGCGAAAGCGGATGACTGGCTAGTTGTCTGCGGTTCGCTCTACTTCATCGCCCAAGTACGCGCATTCTTTCCCACTACAGTAGAAGAGGCAGGTGAATAGGGTGGATCAGGCTAGGCACGTCCACTTTGTGGGCATCGGCGGATATGGTATGAGTGCCATTGCTCGCGTCTTGATAGACCTTGGATACAAGGTAACCGGCTCAGATGTCGCCATGAACGATCTGGCGAAAAAGCTGGAAGCAAGAGGGGCGGTCATTCATATCGGCCATAATGCTACTCATGTGGAGGGAGCAGACATCATTGTATACTCCACCAGCATTCCCAAAGACAATCCTGAGGTAGTCGCAGCAGAAGCCGAAGGGATTTTGGTCATGCATCGCTCCCAAATGCTCGCCCGTATTTTGAATGAACGGACAGGTGTAGCGGTAGCAGGAGCGCATGGCAAAACCACAACTACTTCTATGATTTCACACGTTTTGGAAGAGTGTGGTGTAGACCCGACGTTCATTATTGGCGGAGAGCTGATGAATGCTGGGACCAACGCCAAGGCGGGGACGAGTGACTTTGTCATTGCTGAGGCGGATGAAAGCGACGGCTCTTTCTTGGAATACCGGCCCATGTATGAAATCGTGACGAGTATTGAACCGGATCATCTGGAGCACTTTGATGGTGACTTCAATAATTTGAAACAGGCGTATGTGAAATTTCTCAGTCACCTGAAACCGGGCGGAAAAGCGATCTTGTGTATAGATGATTCGCATGTGCGGGAAGTGCTGCCGTCCGTAACAGAGACGGTGATTACGTATTCAATCGACCCAGCCGTTGCCGGGCAGGCCGAGTTCCGTGCGGCTCAGATTGAGTGCGGCGATCGTTGCAGCAAGTGCCAGATCTATCATCAAGATCAGCTTTTAGGAGAGCTCACTCTCACTGTCCCAGGCAAGCATAATATTGCCAATGCGCTGGCTGCCATCATTGTCTGCTTGGACGCTGGCTTGTCGTTTGAACAAATTACGGCCGCTTTGACCACCTTCCGTGGGGCGAAACGCCGCTTTCAGATTATCGGGGAGGCACGCGGTATTCTCGTTGTAGATGATTACGCGCACCACCCGACGGAAATCATCGCGACCTTAAATGGCGCGAGAGCTTCTGGAAGACGGGTTATCGCCGTCTTTCAACCGCAGCGCTACACCCGTACTTATTTTCTCATGGATGAGTTTAGTCGCGCTTTTGGCGAGGCTGACGAGGTGATTGTCACAGACATCTATTCGCCTCCAGGAGAGCCCAAAATTGAGGGAGTTACTTCTGAGATCTTGGTAGAGAAAATCCGTACCAACAGCCATCCGCGGGCCCAGTACATCCCGACGAAGGAACAGATGCAGGAACAAATCTTCAAAGATCTGAAGCCGGGTGACCTCGTCTTGACGATGGGAGCAGGGGATATTTGGAAATCAGCTTACTGGCTTGCAGAGAAGCTGGGAAAATAACTGTATTTGAAATGCGTGCTAGAAAGACCTGGACCAGATTGTTGGTTCAGGTCTTTCTTCATCCGTTCATAAATTTGCATAAAAAATTAGTACCAGATACTAATAGTTGGTGTTATAATCAAGTTATATAAAAGCCCATACAACAATAAAACGAGGTGATCACTTATGGAGATGAGTTCATCCCCATGTAAAGCGCGAATTACCGCCATAGGCACCTATGTCCCAAAACGTATTTTGACTAATGCAGATTTGGAACAAATGGTGGAGACTTCGAATGAGTGGATTCTCCAGAGAACGGGTATTCACGAGCGGCGCATAGCAGAAGAAAACCAATTCACAAGCCATCTTGCTATCGCTGCCATTCAGAAATTGATAAATACGTATCAGAAAAAAGTGACCGATGTTGATATGATTCTGGTTGCTACGAGCACTCCCGACTACGCTTTTCCGAGTGTAGCCAGCCAAATTCAAGCGCATTTTGGCATTGAGCAGACAGGGGCAATAGACCTTGGAGCGACCTGTGCAGGGTTTACTTATGCTCTACATGTGGCAAATGCCATGATTTGTTCTGGCTTGCACAAAAAAGTACTGGTTGTGGCTGGTGAGACACTCTCTAAAGTGACAGATTACACGGATCGTACGACATGTATTTTATTTGGCGACGGAGCAGGGGCTGTCTTGGTAGAAGGGGATGAAGCAGCTTCTGGCTTTCATTCCGCTTATTTGGGAGCGAAAGGAGACGGAGGAATTCACGTCTACCGCTCCGGCTTGTCTGGGCAAATGGATGGACGTGATTTAGCAGGGAACGGATGTATCGTCCAAAACGGTAGGGAAGTGTACAAATGGGCTGCGACAACGGTTCCGAAAGGCATGGAGCAGGTAGTCAGCCGCGCAGGCAAAAGCTTGAGCGATGTTGACTGGTTTATTCCGCACAGCGCGAATTTACGCATGATTGAATCCATTTGTGAGAAGAGTGACTTCCCCATCGAAAAGACTCTCTACAGTTTGGCTTACTACGGCAACACATCAGCTGCGAGTATTCCGCTGGCACTGGATCTGGGGATTCAAGAAGGAAAGGTAAAAGCAGGCGATACGCTCTTGTTGTATGGATTTGGGAGTGGTCTTGTCCACGCAGGTCTTTTGCTCACGTGGGATCTATAGAGAAAGACAGATAAGCCGACGGGGGCGTATGCCCGATCGGCTTTTTTTGTGCCATCAAAAAGGCTTACATTGCAAAAGGCAGTAAGTGATAAAGGTCGTTGTGTAGAAGAGAAGGAGCGGATGGCTATGGGCTTTGATTTTATGCTGGGACAAAATGAGCTGGGGCAGTTGTTGATCTATGTTCTTTTGCTCATGCTGTGTGTCTATCTGGCGTGGACGGATCTGTGCGACAGGCGAATCCCCAATCGCGTGCTCCTTCTCGGTTTAATGTTGACAACGCTTGTGACAACCGTTTTATTTCCTTCGTATCCATGGTTTTTGCGCATTGTATCTGGTGCGGTTTTGACGATCCTGTTTGTCTCTCTCAGTTTGTTTTGGCCAGCGGCATTCGGGATGGGAGATGCCAAATTGCTCGGACTTCTTGGGTATGCACTAGGGTTTAGGGCATTTGCATTTGTTCTGACGGCAGCGAGTCTTGCAGCCCTTGTGACGACACTCTACTTGCTGTTCTTCAGCAGGGCGAGGTCTGGAAGCACGTTGCCATTCGCTCCCTTTGTGGCCGTAGGTATGCTCTTGCTATTGCTTTCTTTTTTGCTAGATTT
The DNA here is from genome assembly GCF_050467985.1 of Brevibacillus sp. NRS-1366. Lineage (NCBI taxonomy): Bacteria > Bacillati > Bacillota > Bacilli > Caryophanales > Paenibacillaceae > Brevibacillus > Brevibacillus sp. NRS-1366. Next base: position 112,392 of record NZ_JBITPN010000060.1, read on the forward strand.
CTTTTACGAGAATTACTAGTATGTGTCATAACACGTCCACCAGAGACGTAAGCTAGTACAAAGAGCCTGTTGCTGGGAGGGCATGACTGTGAGCGGAGAAAAACGAAACAAGGTCACGGTGAAGATGAACGGGAAGTTTTGGGATCAAAAAAGAGAGGGCGCTACTGAACAACGGACGCCAAAAGAACTGCCGTCACGTGTACGGATTCAACCGCCTCCCGTTCCATTTATGGGTCCTACTCCTGTTCAAAAAGGAAATGAGGCGCTCGATCGCATGATGCAATTGCGAAGTATGACTACTGATCGTGAGCCATCGAGAGAGGCGGAAGAGAGCCTGGACCCAATCGAATTGCATGAGGAGACGCAGGAGGAAAGTCTGTTTAGCAAAAGAAAGGCAAGCAGGCTCTTACTCGCTTTTCCGAAGGGACCTCTTCTCCATACGGTCCTAACCACCGGGGGAGCGATTGCAATCGGTCTCCTGTTCGGATTCCTCGTCCTAACGGTCTTCTCCAAAGAAGATTTTTCTGAGTCGTATCGCTCGGTTCTGACAGATACGGTTCAGACGCTGACTGCTCAAGGCTCAGATACAGACGTACAGGCGATAATAGGGCCAGTTTTGCCTGACGCAGCGAGTACGAATAAAGGAAATGCTCCAACTGCAGCTGGCGGTCCGCAAAGTGACGTCCCCCTGCAGCTGCCTGAGGTTAAAATGTTTGTCGCACAAGCCGGAGTATTCCAAAGGGAAGCTGCACCGGATTCAGTGGTGGGGCCGCTCGACAAGTTAGGGATTCCTCATTTGCTCTATAAAGACAGCGCCAAGCAGTACATGTTTGCGGCGGCGGCGCCGACAAGAGATGCCGTTCTGGGATTTGCAGCCAGCTTGAAGAATAAAGGGATGGATGTTTATGTGAAAGAATTTTCTTTTCCGGCTTTTCAAGGAACGATTCCTGTTGCAAAAGCCCAAGGAGCCACGGCAAGTCCTGACCTCGGTGCCTTTTTTGCTAATGGTGTCGGGCTGACGCAAACATTATCCGCTCATTCCGGCCTGATTATTACGACAGGACAGTTAAACTCTTCACCGGAAGAGACGTCTGCGCTCAAAGAACAGCATCGTCAATTTCTGGAAGAAAGCCGATTGGTGAAGGTGCCAGATGAGTGGAAAACCCATTTTACTGGGATGGTAAATGGCATCAATCAGGCAATTGCTGCCCGAGAAAAAATGGCAGAAGCGAATGCGGGCAAAAAGGCGGAGAGCGCAGAATCCTATGCGTGGCAAGTACAGGCAGGTGTTCTCGGCTATTTGGAGAGCTACTTGGGCCTACTCCAACAGATTGAAAACAATAAATAGGCTACAGAGTGCATGAGACTTCCGCAATGTTTTCTTGCAGGGAGTCTTTTCTTTATATACAGTAACTACCAAGAGCAATCAGGGATTGTTTCACCTCTTCCCATTTGCTAAACTTATTGATGGCAAAAAGAGAATCCCTTCTAGAAAGGGAGATGGGGAAGCTATGGGGAAAGAAACGCTTATGCTGTTGTTTCTGTTGGTCAGTGGACTATTGTGCGGTAGTATTATCGGGGAGATTTTGGGTCCCTGGGTCCCTTTTCTGGCCAAGAGCAAAATGATAACATGGTCACCTGCGGCAGATTTAGAGATTTTGAAGTACAACCTGAACTTTCAGGTAAAACTAAATCTAGCCAGTATCGGAGGGCTCGCCCTCGCATTTTGGATACATCGACGAATAAAGTAGGGTGAAAAATGACGGAAACGAACACATCAACATCTCTCATTCTAGCTTCATCCTCACCTCGTCGCAGAGAGTTATTGCAAAACCTTGGCATTTCTTTTGAGGTTATGACCAGCGATGTGGACGAGACAACGGCTTCGGGCCTATCACCAGAACAAGTGGTGAAAGAGTTATCCTTGCGCAAGGCAGCGGCTGTTGCACAGCGGCTGACGGAAGGCATTGTACTGGGGTCGGATACAATTGTTGTTTATCAGGGGCAGATTTTAGGAAAGCCAGTGGACGAGAGTGATGCATTTCGGATGCTTTCTATGCTGCAAGGCCAGGAGCATACCGTTTACAGCGGAGTGGCGTTACTTGATGCTGCAACGAAGCGTGAGGAAGTATCGTATAGTCATACCCAGGTAAAGATTCGACCGCTCTCAGAAACAGAGATTGAGTCTTACATTGCTACCAAAGAGCCAATGGACAAAGCAGGTTCCTACGCAATTCAGGGCATTGGCGCCACGATCGTGGAAGGGATTACGGGGGACTATTTTACTGTTGTAGGTCTTCCGTTGTGTTTGACTGCAAATATGCTCACTCGTTTTGGTGTTACGGTTTTGTAGTTGTTTTGCTTGAGGTCAAGCGGCAACGGCCATACTTTTCGTTAATCGTCACCGATGCCAGCCGTTCCGACAAATGTGAAAATGGCTGGAGGCGTTTGAAAAATGGCAACAAATACCTGTAACAAAATAACCGTAAAAAACGTCCCTTACTATGAACGTCCTCGGGAGCGACTGCTTCGAGAAGGAGCAGTCCGTTTGTCTGATACAGAACTTCTTGCCATTTTACTGCGGACAGGCAGGGAACAAGAGACTGCCTATGAGCTAGCTCAACGGCTATTATCCAGGTTTGGCGACCTGCGAGGATTGGCCGAGGCCTCTCATGCAGAGCTAACGGAGATAAAAGGAATCGGTCCGGTCAAGGCGATTGAGATGCATGCTGCGTTTGAAATTGGGCGCAGACTAGTTGGTGTCCCTCGTCAGAGTCGGGTTTCTATCCGATTACCCCGTGATGTAGCCGACCTGATGTCATCGGAGCTAGCCCATTTGACACAAGAGCATTTTGTCTGTCTCTTTCTCAATACCAAGAACCACGTGATTGGCAAGCAGACCATTTTTGTAGGCAGCCTGGACGCTTCCATCGTGCACCCTAGAGAAGTCTTCAAAGAAGCGATCCGTCGCAGCAGCGCATCAGTGATTTGCCTACATAACCATCCGAGTGGTGATCCTACGCCAAGCAGGGAAGACATCGCGATTACGCATACGCTGCGTGAAGCGGGTGAGTTGGTGGGAATCTCCTTGTTGGATCATGTGATCATAGGGGATGGCAAGTACGTCAGCTTAAAAGAGCAGGGGTACTTATAATTGCTTGCAATTGTAAAATATCGGAAGGAGTTTTTTTATGTTCGGAGGATTTACACGTGACTTGGGGATTGACCTCGGCACTGCCAATACACTTGTTTTTGTGAAAGGAAAAGGAATTGTCGTACGGGAACCGTCTGTGGTGGCAATTCGTACCAATAACAATTCGATTGAAGCGGTGGGAAATGCGGCAAAAAGCATGATTGGCCGTACGCCAGGAAACATTGTCGCTGTTCGACCAATGAAAGACGGTGTTATCGCTGACTTTGACACAACCGCAACAATGATGCGCTATTTTATTAATCAGGCACAAAAAAATCAAGGTCTGTTCAGCCGTCGCCCGAATGTCATGGTTTGCGTGCCATCGGGTATTACGGCGGTAGAGAAACGTGCGGTAGAAGATGCTACGAAACAGGCCGGTGCCAAAGAAGCATATACGATCGAGGAGCCATTCGCAGCAGCAATCGGAGCGGATTTGCCTGTATGGGAGCCTACCGGTAGCATGGTAGTCGACATCGGTGGCGGTACTACAGAAGTTGCCATCATTTCCTTAGGCGGGATTGTTACTTCCCGCTCCATTCGTGTGGGCGGAGATGAAATGGACGGAGCGATTATGCAGTATATCAAGCGTCGTTACAATTTAATGATCGGTGAACGGACGTCGGAAACGCTGAAGCTGGAGATCGGTTCTGCGATCGCGCCAGAAGAGCCTGAGAATGTAGATATTCGCGGTCGTGACCTGGTAACAGGCCTGCCAAAAACGCTCTCTGTGAGCAGTACGGAAATTGCGGAAGCTTTGGCAGAAACAGTAGCGAATATCGTAGAAGCAGTGAAGGTTACGCTGGAGAAAAGTCCTCCAGAGCTGGCGGCCGACATCATGGACCGCGGGATTGTACTGACTGGTGGGGGAGCGCTCCTGCGCAATATGGATCGCTTGTTGGCCAAAGAAACAGGTATGCCTGTACACGTCGCAGAGAACGCACTGGACTGTGTAGCTATTGGCACTGGACGTGCTTTGGAGAACATTCATCTGTTCAAGTCAAAGCATGGGATCACCTCTTCCCGACAAAAACGGGGTAAATAAACGGAGGTTAGGGCATGTCGTTTTTCGGGAGCAAGCGGCTTATTATCGTACTAGTCGGTCTGGTTTTGCTCATTTCGGTCGTAGGCTTTACGTCCCGCGAACGGGTGAAGCTGACCTGGCCAGAAATGTTTTTCAAGGATACCTTCAGCGTGGTGCAGGGCTTGTTTTATCGCCCTGCTCAGGCTGTTTCTGGCTTTTTCCAGGAACTTGACGATGCATACAGCGTATATGAGGAAAATAAAGCACTGAAAGCCGGGCTGGATCAATATGCCCGCTTGACTGCGGAACTGCACGATTTGAAAGCACAAAATGAGCGCCTGCGGAAATTGCTTAAAGCACAGGATACACTCAAATCATATGGGCTTCGGTTTGCCGAAGTGGTGGCGAGAAATCCGGATACGTGGAACAATGTGATTACCATTGACCTAGGTCTGAAGCATGGAATTAAAAAAGATATGGCAGTGATTACGGCCAAAGGCATGATTGGCCGTGTGCAAAGTGTCGCCAACTTTTCTGCGACGGTAGAGCTCTTGACCAGCTATGAGCGACGCGATCACATCTCTGCTGATATTCAATCGGTGCAAATGGTGAACGGTGCGCCCGTGTACCAGAACATCAGCGGCGTTGTAGAGGAATACGACCCGCAGGAGCGTCTGCTCATCATGCGCAAAATTCCATGGGGCCAGAAAATTGAAGCAAAACAGCAGGTAATCAGCTCAGGTCTAGGGGGAGTGGTTCCGCGCAATTTGCCGATCGGTTATATTGTCAGGGTCGAGCCTGATGATTACGGCTTGACGCAAACCGCGTACATCCAACCAAGTGCTGACTTTTCGCAATTAAATGAGGTCATGGTTGTCGAGCGAGACTTCACGATCTCGGCTAACGGCGAATTGATTCCGCAAAACCAGACCACCCAAACGCCAGCACCGGGTGCAGGTGGAAAAGCTACCCCTCCTGCTTCCACGAAGTCTGCTGTACCGCCTGCAAGCGGAGGTGGGCAGTAATGGCTCGTTTTCTGCTGACCGTTATGGTTGTGGTGGTATTCGTGCTGGAAGGAACTGTCATGCAAGTCATTTCACCGGAGATATGGGGTCTGTCATGGACGACAGTACCCCGCTTTGCGCTTGTATGCTGTATTTTCATTTCAACGTTTTTGGGTAGAAGAGAAGGACTGTATTACGGTCTTGCCTTTGGTTTTTTGCAGGATGTCCTGTTTGGCCAAGTCATCGGCATTTACATCATGTCGATGATGGTAGCGAGCTATTTCGCTGGCATGATCGTCCTTTTGTTCCAGCGTGGATTTGGAATGATGCTGGTGACGACCGTAATCATTTTGTTCGGCCATGAATGGTTGCTGTACAGTCTGTTTCGCTTGTTTTCGGTTGCTCCCTATGATGTCCAATGGATTCTCACTCGCCAAATCTTGCCTAGTGTGGTATTTAATCTCGCCTTTGCCTTGATTATGTACGTTCCCATCAGGAATATGTGCAACAAAATTTTGGAAAAACGAGAAATGCATATGGAATAAGGGACTCGGATGGGAGGGGAAGACTCGTGGAAGAGGTCAAAGAACCAAAATCGCACATACCTGTACGGCTAAACATTTTGTTTTTGATTGTCTTTCTGTTTTTTGCGGCCATCATTTTACGGCTGGCATTTGTGCAGCTGGTAGAAGGCGAACAGTATCGGCACGAACTGGAAAAATTCAGTATTCGCGAGCTGCCAATCTCTGCTCCGCGAGGCCGTATTCTCGATAAAAATGGAGCTGTTCTTGTCTCCAACAAGCCGGTGTACACTGTTCAGTACGTAGAAGAACAGGGACAGGATATTGATGAGGAAAAAGTGGCTGATCGCTTAGCCAAAATCTTAATTCCTGACGGCGGTAAAATAGGAACGGACAAAGAGCTCCTGAAAAAAACCATTGAGCTGCGCTCTACTTTGCCAGTTGCTTATGATACCCAGAAGACGAATGAGCTAAAGGCAAAGATTGCTGCCAAGCTGCAAGCCGTTCCCAAACAAGAAGAAGTGGATAAGATGTCTGACTTCAATCTAGTGAAGACCGCACTGTATGTCGGGCTTCGCGTTCGTTCTCCATTTGACGACAAGGAACGCAAAGACGTGATCAATAAGCTGACTGCGAATTCCAAATCAATGGGTAAGGCAGTTGACTTAAATGGCATGTCTGATTTGGAGCTGTTGAAAAATGCGATCAGCGCTAATTTGCAAATCCCGCTTACTCTTGATAAGGAAGATCGTGATGAACTGTCAAAAGAGGTAAAGGCGCAAATTCGAATGCTGCCAACGCCGAGTGGACTATCAGACAAATCGGACATGGAGTTGTTGCGTTACGCTAACCTGTTCGATATGGATATTCCATTGCCGCTTACCGAGCAGCAGCGTCAATTCCAGTGGCACAAGCTTTCGTTGCTGCAAGAAATGCGCTCGCCGCAAATGGCCAGCTATATCCCTCGCCGGGTCAAGGTGAATATTACGCAAGATGAGATGTTTCAAATCGAAGAAAGACGGACAGAGCTGCCGGGGATTAGTGTAGAGCTGGAGCCAGTCAGACAAATTTTCGAGGATCCGGACGGTTCACCATTCGCTACACACATCCTGGGTTATATCAATGCCATTCAGCCAGAAAAATTAAAGGAATATGAGGCACAGGGCTACAACGCGATTGACCGCATCGGGGTAACTGGCTTGGAAAGCTCGTACGAACGATATTTACGCGGCAAAGATGGCATCATGGACGTCCACGTCAACAAAAATTCCGAGACGGTTGAAAAGACGTTGCGCCAGGCCCCAGAGCCAGGAAACGATCTCGTGCTTGCCCTGGATTGGCGTTTTCAAAGTAAAGTCGAAGCCATCTTGAAAGAAGAGTTCGAAGCGTTTAAGAAAAAGCCAACCACGCCAAAAGAGTTTAAGGATACGCATGTTCTCGTGATGAATCCTAATACAGGAGAAGTTTTGGCGATGGCCAGCTATCCGGATTACAATTTGAATCTGTACTACGATCGCAAGAAATTCAACGAAAATTACTCGTCGCTGATTCTGCCGAACGAGGCCAACCGGTTCATTTATACACCGTATCCGCCAGCTTCGACTTACAAGCCGTTGTCTGTCATGATTGCTCTCCAGGAAGGCTTGACTACGCCTACTGAGACGATTAATGACCGTGGTGGATTGACGATCGGAACCTCGTATAAACGGAACTGGAAGCCGGGAGGACACGGCATCGTGAATGCGCGCCGTGCTCTGCAGGTGTCGAACAATACGTACATGTATGAAATGGCTGTCCGGCTCGCAAGAAGAGGCGGCGAAAACTGGGTAAAACAGTTTTCGGTTCTCGATTACTACAACGCTCAATTTGGCCTAGGGGTAAAAACGGGAATTGACTTGCCAGGCGAAAGTACGGGACGGCCGAACCCATATAGCTATTATGGTAACCTGGCAGATGCCATGATTGGTCAGTACGACCTGTTCACACCGATGCAGATCGGACAGTACGTGTCGACGATTGCAAATGGCGGCTACCGGATTCGCCCGCACCTCGTCAAAGAGATTCGCCGCGGCACTACCGATCCGAAAAAACCGGGACAGACCCTTACTTTGATCGAGCCGCAGGTACTCAATCGCGTGGATATTGATCCGAAGTATATCCAGGTCGTCAGAGAAGGCATGCGCATGGTTACGCAGCCAGGCGGTACGGTTTCTAGAGCATTCAATGGCTTGCCATTTGCTGTCGCTGCCAAATCAGGTACGGCGCAAACGGGCCAAAGAGCAGAGAATGCTTTGGTCGTCGGCTTTGCTCCTTATGAAAACCCGCAGGTGGTTTTCGTTGTCATCGCGCCAAACAGTTTACGTGATGGAACATCCAGTTCTGACGCAACAGGACCGATTGCGCGTCGATTACTCGAAGCGTATAACGAACTAAATCCGGGAGTACTCACCCACGGAGTACCTGTCCCCTCCACTCAAACAACCCAGCCGTAGTTTGCATGGCGACATTTGACCCGATTCGGCAAATTTTTCATGCAGAGCAGGAAAAATCTTTCTGTATGGCGAAAGGTATCGGTCGAGGTGAAACCGGTGACGACTGTGAAAAGCAAGGTCACAATCAAAGGGACTAAAGAGGGTCTCGTCTTTTTCATGGATGATGCCTGTTCCTTCGACGAACTGCTGGCCGACTTGCGTGAAAAAATAGAGCATAGCCACCAACAGATTTTGTCGGGGCCATTGATTCGGGTATCTATTAAGCTGGGAAAACGTTACTGCTCACCTGAGCATCAAGAGCAGTTGACTCAAATTATCCGGCAAAAGGGGAACCTGGTAATCCACACGATAGAAGCAGATGTGATTACACGGGAAGAAGCTTTTGCTGAACGTCTGAAAACCCATTTCTCTGTGCAGGTGAATACCGTACGCTCCGGTCAGGTATTGGAGTTTGACGGCGATTTGCTTTTGCTCGGAGATGTCAATCCAGGCGGGACGATTCGCAGTACAGGAAATATTTATGTACTGGGCCATCTGCGAGGATACGCCCATGCAGGTATTTCCGGAGACAATCAGGTCATTATTGCAGCAGCGGTCATGAGCCCCACCCAATTGCGGATTGCAGATGTGATCAGTAAGCCAGGTGAAGAGTGGACGAACAATTCCGGTGGGACAGAATTCGCCTATCTGGAAAATGACACTATGCTGGTGGCCAAGATGAACTATTTACCGCGAATTCGCCCTGAATTGGGAGAGAAAAAGCATGAGGGTTGAGGGAAGAGGAGGAACGGACGTGGGGATAGGAATTGTCGTAACTTCAGGTAAAGGCGGCGTGGGAAAGACGACCACTTCCGCAAACTTAGGAACTGCGCTTGCGTTGTTGGGTCAAAAAGTATGCATGGTAGATACAGATATTGGCCTGCGCAATCTAGACGTTGTCATGGGACTGGAGAACCGGATCATTTATGATTTGGTAGATGTTGCAGAAGGAGCATGCCGCCTTCCGCAAGCATTGATCAAGGACAAGCGATTTGAAAATCTTTCGCTGCTCCCTGCTGCCCAGACAAAAGACAAATCGGCAGTAACCCCTGAGCAGATGGATGAAATCGTGACGCAATTGAAGCGCGAATTCGATTATGTGATTATTGATTGTCCTGCCGGAATTGAACAAGGCTTTCGCAATGCCGTAGCAGGGGCCGATCAAGCGATTGTTGTGACAACACCGGAAAAAGCAGCGGTGCGTGACGCGGACCGGATTATAGGACTGTTGGAGCGCGAGAAAGTAGGAATGCCGAAGCTTGTCATTAATCGTGTTCGCTCTCATATGGTGAAAAATGGGGATATGCTTGACGTAGAAGATATTCTGGATTTATTAGCCATTGACTTAATCGGAGTCGTACCCGATGATGATCACGTGATTAAATCAGCCAATCAAGGTGAACCGGCTGTCATGAACCATGAATCCCGTGCTTCCATCGCATACCGTAATATTGCTCGCAGGCTTCTGGGGGAAGCAGTACCTCTGCAGCCTCTACAAGAAAAAGCAGGCGTGCTTCATAAAATGCGCAAATTCTTTGGGTTAAAATAGGGTATAGGGCTCCCCTTCTGTAAAAAGAGGGGAGTCACGTTTTCTAGGAGGAAAAGCATGGACCTGGAAAAACGTTATTTAAAGACGCTGGACTGGACCATTATTTTGATTTTGGCAGGGCTCGGGGTGTTCAGTTACCTGGGGATTTCGGGTTCTGCAGCTGGAGTTGACAAGGCTTATCAACAAGCCCTGTGGTATGTGATCGGGTTCATTGTACTCGGAGTCATGTTACTATTTGACTATCGCCTATTCCATAACATGTCCTATGTTTTTTACGTAATAGGGTTGATTTTGCTGATTGGCGTATTCGAAACGAAACCGATCAACAATACAACCAGCTGGTATGATCTTGGACCCATTCTGTTTCAGCCATCCGAGCCGATGAAGCTGTTTACGATCTTGACGGTCGCCAGGTACATGGCCAAGAGGGCTGAGGATCCAGACCGATTCTACTATTTCTATAAATTGATCCCGGTTGCCGCCCTCGTTGGGGTGCCTCTGCTCCTCATTCTTATTCAGCCAGACTTGGGAACCGCGATGGTGTTTACTGGGATGCTCACCACGATGCTCATTATCGGTGGGATACGGTTAAAGCATGCTTTGTACTTGATCGGTATGATCGGCAGCTTTTTTGGCGCGATGACGCTGGTGTACGAGTTCAAACAAGACCTGTTTTTCAAGATCATCAAGCCGTATCAATGGGATCGAATCGTTTATTGGATGGACCCGGATATAGATGCAATGGGGAAGGGCTTTCAGCTCAAGCAGGCCCTGATTGCGATTGGCTCTGGTCAATTGTTCGGAAAAGGAATCGATACGCCCACACAGGCGAGCTTTGGCTGGGTACCTGTCGGTGAGAGTGATTTTATTTTTACGGTCATTGCAGAAAAGCTTGGATTTGTCGGAGCGGGCCTCTTGATGATTCTGTTTTTCTTTTTGATTTACCGCATGATCCGCATCGCGATGGAAGCCAAAGATCCGTTCGGCTCCTATGTCGTCGCGGGTGTGGTAGGGATGCTCACCTTCCAGGTATTCGAAAATATCGGGATGACGATTCAGTTGATGCCGATCACGGGAATTCCGCTCCCTTTTATCAGTTATGGGGGAAGTTCGCTGATTACCAACTTTTTAATCATGGGTGTTGTACTCAATATCGGCATGCGTAAAGACAAGCTGCGATTCGACTAAATGCGTGACAAACGGAAAATCGTGTGATAAAATCATCCTAAGTTAACCATTTTTACAAGTTATAGTGATTTGATTGATTGGTTATGGAGTCGTACGGTTGTGAGAGACGTCACCATTTGTCAATCGCGATTCGTATGGCTTTTTTTCCTTGAAGCAAAAGGCTTATCTGTAAAAAAGGGGTTAACGCTACACTCTTTCGCCTCGTGGGGCGTAATGTTCAGGGAGGTTTTGTTTCATGCAACAAGGTATCGTAAAATGGTTTAACGCAGAAAAAGGATACGGTTTCATCCAAGTTGAGGGTGGAGACGACGTATTCGTACACTACAGCGCGATCCAGACAGAAGGTTTCAAATCTCTGGACGAAGGCCAAAAGGTTGAGTTCGAAATCGTTCAAGGTAGCCGTGGTCCACAAGCCGCTAGCGTAACCAAACTGTAAACTTCGACAGATTCAAAGGCAGTCTCTCAAATGGGGAGACTGTCTTTTTTGCGTTATGCCCTGTGCACTTTGCGAGTGCGAATCCCAATCCGAATTGATTCCGTCAGGCAGGGACGGGACGTCATAAAGCAGTTAGACAAGTCATAGGATGGTATTAAAGGCTTGGCCTGCGGAGGGATGGATATGTTTGGTGAAGTAGATCGCGTAAAAGAACGACGTCGGGAACGGCTGGAGCGCATCCGCACCCAGTCGCGTGACAGTTTTTCTCCCTTTGTGGATGATTGGAAAGATCCCATTGAAACAACACCAGATCCCTTTGGTTTTTCACCAACAGAAGACGACTCGATGAATCAACGGCCTTCGCATGAGAAGTGGGGGCTTCAAATACTCGCTTCCCTACTTCTGGTGGGTATGGCCTATCTGATGTTTCAAACAACGATGATTCCGGCAACGTGGAAAAACCAGGCGCGAGAAGTGATGACGCGTGATTTTAACTTTTCAGGAGTAGCAGACTGGTATGAAGCACGTTTTGGCGCACTGCCGACTCTGCTCCCATCATTAACGGGACCCAATGCTGTTCCGGCTACGGGAACAAACAAGAATATAGCGGTTTGGAAGCTGCCAGCTACATGGCAAGTAGTCAAAGCATTCGAACCCAATAGTCCCAAAGTAGTACTCGACACCGGAATCGCAGATAGCGTAACGATAGGAGAGATGGGATGGGTCACTTTTGTCGGTGAGAAGGAAGGCTACGGTACTACGGTGATTGTCCGCTTAACCCAAGGTCGTGAGGTTTGGCTGGGCAATCTGGATGGGGTCATGGTGGCAAAAGACGATGTGCTTCAGCCGGGGCAAGAAGTCGGCATGGCGCGTGCTGTCAACAACACGTCTCGCCACTTGTATTTTGGGGTCAAGACGGATGAAAAGTTTGTGAATCCGCTGGATGTGATCCCCTTTGAGTAGGGGAGGATGGTTTGACATACGAATTCGCATTCATCTGCTCTTTTGGGCGGTAATGGGCCTGTCCGTAGTGACAGGTCACTTTTTAGAGGTCATTACCTTGTTTGTCATCGTGCTGATCCATGAAATGGGTCATGTAGCGATGGCTCGGGAATTGGGTTGGACTGTAACGGAAGTGCAGTTGCTTCCGTTTGGTGGAGTAGCCACGATGGAAGACTCCTATGCGACGGACCCGCTTGATGAAATTGTGGTAGCGTTAGCGGGGCCGTTTTTAAATGTTGTGATGATGGCGATTTCGTATTTGTTTTGGTACGGAAATGTCTGGTCGGAAGAGTGGGCGCGTTTTTTTCTGGTGAGTAATGCCACGATTGCCTTATTCAATTTGTTGCCGATTTGGCCCTTGGATGGAGGACGTATTCTGCAAGCCATGCTCTGCTGGGTTCTGCCATATCGGAGTGCAGCGATTCTCTCGATGACAGGTAGCACACTGCTTGCTGGTATTTTAGTGGGATTTTCTTGCTTGGATGTAAAAGTAAATGTGCTGGTTATCGGCATCTATTTGCTGACAGTCAATATTCAATCGTTTATGCGCTTTCCGTATCATTTTTTCCGTTTTTTGATGGAGAAGTACGTCCGGCAACCAGATGAGCATGCTGTTCATGCCTTGCGTGTTCAGCCCCAAGAGACTGTATTATCTGTCTCCCACAAGCTGAGACGGGGATACTCCCACTTGCTCTATGTTCAGGGAACAGGGCTATTGCCCGAGGAGAGGCTCTTGCATGCCCTATTATTTGAGCAAAAGCATGATGCCAAAGTGGGAACGCTCCTGTAGATCTTCTAGTCAATCGGCGGGCTCCATTCCATAAGCCAGCAATCACGTCCTTCCTAATACTGTAAAACGCGTTCGTCTGAGAGCCATTAAACAAATGCTGAGCAATTTGCTGCTGGAGTACGCGAATGCACAAGTCCCCTGCTTGTATCATATGATCCACTCCTTTATGGGTGGTGCACCTTTTCTTTTCCAAGTGCCTATGTTAGATTACTTTCTATGAGTCCGTTAGTCCTTCTTGCGGACAGATATGGTACGGGAATAGAGGGAGTGACGGTAGTGAAGCAGATTGCAATAAGTGGAAGTGGCGGAAGGGTGCGCGTTGCCTTTTTAGAGGGTGGCCGCTTGAGGGAATGGCGTACGGAACAAGATCGTTTGGACGTGGTGGCAGATGACATTTATGTAGGGCGTGTCGCTGACATAAAGCCCGGAATTCAGTCAGCCTTTATCGATATTGGAACGGATAAAAATGCATACCTTTACGTCGACGATGCCCTACCTAGTGAGGGATCATCGCCAAAAAAACAAGCGATTAACGAACGGATCCACGTGGGGGAAAAGATTCTCGTGCAAGTAAATAAAGAAGGAACAGAATTAAAAGCCCCCAAGCTGACAATGAAGATAAGCCTTCAGGGACGTTATCTCGTTTTTCTCCCGATGGAAGAGGGAATCTCCCTTTCCAAAAAAATCAGTGAAGAATCAAAACGCCAAAGCTTGCGGGATCTGTTCACATCTTTGCTGGAAAAAGGGGAAGGAATCATTATCCGGACCGAGGCGCAAGAGGTGGATGAACAGAAGCTGATCGACGAGCTGTCACACTTGCGAAAAAGCTGGCAGGATACTCGGCTTCAAGCAGAGCGACTAAAAGACCCGGGGCGTGTCAGTCGCCCTACTCGGCTGATTGAGGGGATCTTGCGCGAATTATTAACTGCTGAGGTCGATGAAGTGGTTGTCGAACACGGACCGACCTATCAACTGGTAAAAGCGCTCATGGCTGTTTTTGATTCTGACCGTTTAGACCGTCTTCGCTGGTATCAAGGAAAGCAGTCTCTTTTCGATCAGCTTGGTGTAGAAGCGGAACGGAAACGAGCCTTGCAGCGGCAGGTCCCTTTAAAAAGTGGAGGTCATTTAGTCATCGACAGAACAGAAGCAATGACTGTGATTGATGTAAATACAGGGTCGTTCACCGGCGGGGGAGGGCAGCAGAGGGAGCAGGCTGTTACCGCTACTAATTTGGAGGCGGCACAAGAAATCGCCCATCAGTTGCGCTTGCGTGACATCGGTGGAATCATCATGATTGACTTCATTGATATGAAAGAGGTGGCAAACAAGGAGCGACTGCTTGCCATATTAAAACGGGAGTTGGCACGTGACGTGGTACCATCCACGGTGCACGGCATGACGGCACTCGGATTGGTTGAAATGACGCGCAAACGGGTGCGGTCCAGCTTGGCAGAAAGAGTGACAGTGCCGTGCGATGCGTGCGGCGGAGAGGGACGAGTATGGTCGATTGAGGAAATTGACCAACGTCTGCGGGACGAGGTCGATGCCCTGGTGAGCAGGCAGGAAGCAGAGGCTGTACTCATCGAATTGCCCACGCGATTGTATCAACGGGCAGTGCTGCAGCAGGCAGAGGAAAGCAAACGATTGCAAGCTCGTCTGTACTACCTGCATAGGTCAGCGCTAAAGCCTGACGAGTACCGGATATTATATGTGGGCCGTCTAGATGAAGCAGAGCGCTTGTATCAAAAGCATGTGCAAATGACTTGACTGGGCGATTGATGTTATGGTAATCTAATGGTTGTCATGCAGCTATGCCTCGTGCATACTGTAACCGCACGAATCAGGTTACAAGACGCCCTTTTGCGGCGCACCTGTAGAGGCGAGTCTGAGTATAGGAGGTGCACACAGTGTACGCAATTATCGAAACCGGTGGAAAGCAATACAAAGTTGAAGAGGGAGCAGTTCTCTTCATCGAGAAGTTGGCTGACGTTGAAGGTGAAGTAGTTACTTTCGACAAGGTTCTCCTCGTAAGCAAAGACGGTTCAGTTACAGCAGGTACTCCTACTGTAGCTGGTGCAACGGTAACTGGGAAAGTAGAAAAACACGGTAAAGCGAAAAAAATTATCGTGTACAAATACAAATCCAAGAAAAACTACCGTCGCAAACAAGGTCACCGTCAACCATTCACTAAAGTTGTGATCGAAAAGATCAACGCTTAATTGGTGACTTGTTATGATTGAAGTGATCGTGAACCGTGCCTCGCACGGGATCCATGAAATTAGTATTTCCGGACATGCCAATGCGGGTGCCTATGGGGCAGACATCGTTTGTTCTGCTGTATCAGGCATCAGCTTTGGTATATTAAACGCCATCCAACCTTTGACTGGCATCACTCCAGATGTCTCTGCCGCACAAGAAGGCGGTGGTTTCTTAAAGTGGAGCCTCTCTTCTTCGGAGGAGGAGGCGGCATGCGAGAAGCAGCAGCTTTTGGCAGAGAGTATGGTCATTGCCCTGTTGTCGGTTGAGGCGCAGTACGGTAAATACGTAAAAGTAAAAGATGAAAAATGGCAAGGAGGTGTCTGATATGAAAATGCTGTTTAATTTGGACCTGCAGTTCTTCGCTTCCAAAAAAGGGGTAGGTTCCACAAAGAACGGTCGCGATTCCATTTCCAAACGTCTGGGTGTGAAGCGTGGAGATGGACAATTCGTTACTGCTGGTAACATCCTCGTTCGCCAACGCGGAACCAAGATTTATCCAGGAGCTAACGTAATGAAGGGCGGAGACGACACTCTGTTTGCAACTGCAGATGGCGTTGTTCGTTTCAAGCGTCTGGGCCGTGATCGCAAGCAAGTTGTGATCGAGCCAGTTGCTTCCGAAGCATAAATGTTAGGAAAGAAAAAACCCAGCTACTAGGCTGGGTTTTCTTTTTGCCCGCTTTTTTTTATGGTACAATAGGTGGGAAAGAAATTCTTATCGACTTGGGTGAATGAGATGGGGGACGAGCGGAGACTGTTTACGCAGCAGACCGACCAACTGCTGGATCTACTGAACAGGCAGCGGCATGATTGGTTGAACCACGTTCAGGTTCTGCTCGGCTATTTGCATTTGAACCGTACTGAACAGGGAGTTTCGCATTTAAAACGCATCGCACAGATGGCTATGCAGGAGTCCATGGTAGCCCGACTGAACAGCTCCCTATTGTCCGTCTTCTTCTTGACATTTAATGCGCTGAATAAGGAAATGCTTTTAGAAGTGGACGTGTGCAACCATGTGGATCTCACGCGAATAGCTTTGGACGAGAAGCATTTGTTTCAGTTGGTGTCAGAGATTTTATGCACAGTGAATGATCACGTAGACCAAAGCGGGTACGAGCCAGCGAGCATGCAGGTAACCTTGCACGCGGGTGAGAGTGGTGTTCATTTTCGTTTTGACCTGGCCGGAGAGCTTTCTGCATCCGGATTGGAAGAATTGGAAAAACTGATACGTAAGAGCGAACAGAGTACGGTGGAGGTCACCGAGTGGATACATACGGAAGAAGAATGGGTCCTTGATTTGGTGGTTCCATTCGCGTAAAGGAAAGAGGTGACACCATGTTTGTCGATCAGGTAAAGGTGTATGTAAAAGGTGGGGACGGAGGAAACGGAGCCGTCTCTTTTCGCCGAGAAAAGTACGTACCACTCGGAGGTCCAGCGGGTGGAGACGGCGGTCGCGGTGGAGATGTCGTATTTGTAGTGGATGAAGGCTTGCGGACGCTCGTAGATTTCCGTTATCAAAAGCACTTCAAAGCCCCCCGTGGTGAGCACGGACGCAACAAAGCCCAGCATGGCGCTGGCGCAGAAGACATGGTAGTACGTGTGCCTCCGGGGACGACCGTCATTGATGATGACACCAAAGAAGTCATTGCGGATTTGGTAGAGCATGGTCAACGTGCGGTGATCTCCAAAGGTGGACGCGGCGGACGGGGAAATATGCGTTTTGCCAATCCGTCCAATCCTGCGCCACACATCTCCGAGAACGGAGAACCGGGACAAGAGCGTTACATCATCATGGAGCTCAAGCTGATTGCCGATGTAGGGCTTGTCGGGTATCCGAGTGTAGGCAAATCGACGCTTCTATCCAGTGTGACAGCGGCTAAGCCAAAGATTGCTGCTTACCATTTCACGACGCTAACGCCTAATCTGGGCGTGGTTGATTTGGGTGAGCAAAGCTTTGTCATGGCTGACTTGCCAGGTCTGATTGAGGGTGCCCATGAAGGTGTGGGGCTTGGTCATCAGTTCTTGCGTCACGTGGAGCGTACGCGTGTCATTGTCCACGTCATTGATATGGCGGGTGTGGACGGCCGTGACCCGTATGAGGATTATTTGCAGATCAACCGGGAGCTTGTTTTGTACAACCTGAAGCTGGAGGAACGTCCGCAAATCGTTGTTGCCAACAAGATGGATCTGCCCGAAGCACAGGAGAACCTGCAGCGGTTCAAAGAAAAGGTGCCGAATGTGACCGTGTATGAGATTTCTTCTGCGACCAGACAAGGTGTGCAGGAATTGATGTATGCAATCGGAGAGCTATTGGCAACCATTCCAGAGAAGCTTGCAGTCGAAGAAGTAGTAGAAGTGGAAGAACGCGTAGTCTTTCGCGCTGAAAAAGAACCGGATTCATTTGAAATCACCAAGGACAACGAAGTTTTTGTTGTCAGCGGTGAGAAGATCGAAAAATTGGTGCGCATGACGAACCTGACGAGCTATGATGCGGCTCAACGATTTGCTCGTCAAATGCGCGGCATGGGTGTGGACGAGGCACTTCGAAAGCATGGAGCAAAAGATGGAGATACCGTTCGAATTGGCAAGCTAGAGTTTGATTTCGTGGAGTGATGACAAAGACAATGATTGATATCCCATCCCTTACCCCATTTATGGCGGATAAACAGCTTCAGCGAGGTGCCTTTTTGCAGATGCTTATCTCCAAAGAGGCAAAAACCCCGATTCAAGTAATGATCGAACATGTAAAAGGCGGATATCTTGTTGTCTCGCATGAGCTGAAGTCGGATACAAAAAACGATCTGCTCGGTTCAACGGTGCGTGTTCGATGGGAAACAGATGCGGCGATCAATACCATTGATTTGGAAGTGGTTTCGGAACAGACCGTTTGGCCAATTCAGCTACTCGCGATGGTCCCGATCAGTGTTGGTGTAGAAATTTCTCTAAAGGGCAAGCAAGATGTGCTTCCACCAGATAACGTCATCTCTGTACCTTACAAAGTCATGGGAGCAAGGCCGATTGAAGAAAAGGGACAAGCTCTCCTACTGAAATTTTCTCCTACCCGTCTCGTATTAGCGACGGATGGCTACATAACAAAAGGGGAGTTTCTCCATGTGTCGTTTGTCATCCCCACGCAAAAGCAGGAAATTTTCGGTATGGCAAAAGTGGTGGAAAAAAACTTTCAGGATACACAGACGGTTATTGAACTAATCTTCACGGATATAAGCGAAAAACATCATCAACTCATCAAAGATTATTATAAAAATCTCGTAACTACCGCTTCTTCCTAATGAAGCGGTTTTTTTCCTTTGCTGTTCCTGTGAAGAAGGTATATAGTAGAGTTCATAGAGTTCTAAATCGAGCCTGTTCAACAATTGATTTTTTTATTATCGCTTTCCTGAATATCAGTTTGTGAAAACATGCACTACTTGATTATTTCAATTCACTGCATACTTCACTTTGTGAAAAATATAACAAACTAGCTATTTTGGGAGAATAGGCGGCCGTTACTCGGATGAACAGGCATCGAGAATAGAAGGCCTCTATTTCAAAGCAAAGGAGGACGTTTTCCTATGTCTCAAACAACTACGCAACAAGCAGCCGCTGAAGTAGCAAGCACAGCTACATTGGCACCTGAGCAACAAATGGATGTGCTCGATCAGTTGATGAAACCGGAAATTCAAGAATCGTTAACAGTATTGGTGGCGAATCTGCCCAAACTGGCTGAAATGACAACGATCTTGACCAAAACGTATGATCTGGTGCAAACAGTCGCAACAGACAAAGTGCTGATCGACGATCTCAAAGGCGGAATGGAAGAGTTCGTAAAACCAATTTCCGACAAAGCAAAGGGCATCGCGCAAGCTGCTATTGAAGCGAACGACCGTGCCCACGTTGAAGCATCCACTGTTGGCTTGTTTGGTATGCTCAAAATGCTGAAAGATCCGCAAGTACAAAAAACTTTGCGTTTCGCACAAGCATTCCTGGAAGTTCTGGCTGAACGTCAACAAGAAAAACGCTAAATTCATTACGATTGAAAGACAAGGACGGAGGATTGGGCATGGCGAAGCATATTCTGATTCTAGGCGGCGGTTATGGCGGGCTACTCTCTGCATTGACTGCACGCAAATACATGACTGCTGAAGAAGCGTCGATCACAGTAGTAAACCGTTTTCCTTCTCACCAAATCATTACGGAATTGCACCGTTTGGCAGTAGGAAACCTGGCAGAGCAAAACGTAGCACTGCCGCTGGAGAGATTGCTCCGTGGCAAAGATATCGACCTCGTGGTGGATAGCGTTGAAAAAATCGGATTGGATTCCCAGCGTGTCACACTAGCTAGTGGCGAATCTATCAAATACGACGCTTTGGTTATCGCACTGGGTAGTGAAACCGCATTCTTCGGAATCCCTGGGTTGCAAGAGTACAGCTTCACACTGAAATCCGTTGATGAAGCAAACCGTTTACGTGCTCACCTTGAAGAGCGCGTAATTGAATACGGCAAAAGCAAAAACAAAGCAGACGCAACCTTCGTTGTTGGTGGTGGCGGTTTGACTGGTATCGAGCTTGTTGGTGAGTTCGCTGACATGCTCCCAGGTCTGTGCCACAAGCATGGCGTTGATTTTGCAGACGTTTCCATCTTTTGCGTAGAAGCAGGTCCTTCCATCTTGGCTGGCTTTGCTCCTGAATTGGTTGAACGTGCTAAAACAAGCTTGGAAAAACGTGGTGTTCAGTTCTTGACAGGAGTTCCTGTAACGGAAATGAAAGAAACCACTGTATGCTTGAAAGATGGTGGCACCATCGAAACCAAAACAATGGTATGGACAGGTGGAGTTCAAGGAAACCACGTTGTAGCTGAGTCTGGTGTAGAAGTGAACCGTGGCCGTGCTACCGTTACTGAATTCCTGCAATCCACTTCTCATCCTGATGTATTCCTGGCTGGCGACAGCGCGGTAGTAATGGGCCCAGAAGGTCGTCCTTTCCCACCAACCGCTCAATTGGCTTGGCAAATGGGGGAAGTGGTTGGATACAACCTCTTCGCACACTTCAAAGGCACCAAAATGGAAAGCTTCTCACCGGTATTCTCTGGTACCCTGGGCAGCCTGGGTCGCAAAGACGCAATCGGAACCATTGGCGCTAGCCAAATCAAGCTGAAAGGTCTGCCAGCTTCCCTGATGAAAGAAGCAAGTAATGTTCGCTACTTGGCTCACATCAACGGTTTGTCCTCTTTGGCATATTAATCATATGAACGTGAAAAACCCGGGGCTTTATGCTCCGGGTTTTTTTGTCTACCCGTTTCCGCTCGGATCTTCAATGATGTTCGGTGACTGTGCCATTTTTTTACCCTTTGTATTGTCGCCAAATTGGTCCAGGCTGCTTGGCTTACCAGCGGGATGATTGTTGCGACGCTCCGACTTATCTGACTTTCCACGTCCTGCCATCTGCTTGTCACCTCCTCTTGCTTACGATCACCTCTAGTCTGTACGAAGGAGCGCCTCGTCATGTAAGCACAGGTGAACTGAATATGATTCCATGAAAAAAATTACTTGTAAGGATTGTCAGAGGGGCATCTATCCGTTATAATGTCCTCTATGAAGATACAACTGTTTTTCTCAGGAGGACATTACAGGTGAAACGGGAAGAAAAGTTCTACTTGATTCGATCTGACATCCTGCCAGAATCCATTGCTAAGACGATTGAAGCCAAGAAGATGCTGGAGTCCGGTGAAGTGGATACCGTCAACGAGGCCGTTGAACGTGTAGGGTTGAGCCGGAGTGCTTTTTATAAGTACAAGGATGGGATTTACCCTTTCAATGCCATGATGAGCGAAAAAATCATGACGATCACCTTTTTGCTGGAACACATGTCCGGTTATCTATCCAAGGTGCTTACTTTTGTGGCAGAACAGGGTGGTAACGTACTAACCATTAACCAGACGATTCCGCTGCAAGGGATTGCGACGATTTCCATGTCTGTGGATATGGCACATCTGCGGGTATCCAGCACGGAATTTTTGGAAAGCTTACAACAAATACCCGGCGTCCGCAAAGCGAT
Organism: Brevibacillus sp. NRS-1366; assembly: GCF_050467985.1. Classification (NCBI taxonomy): domain Bacteria; kingdom Bacillati; phylum Bacillota; class Bacilli; order Caryophanales; family Paenibacillaceae; genus Brevibacillus; species Brevibacillus sp. NRS-1366. The sequence continues at coordinate 133,936 of NZ_JBITPN010000060.1, forward strand.
GATCGTCGGTAGAGGGTAGAAGAAGGGTAGGAGGAGAGATACGATGGAGAAGCAAAAGATTAAGTTGGGTTTGATGGGATTCGGTACGGTAGGAACAGGGGTTGTGCGCATCATTTCGGCGAATCAGGAGGATTTGCAGAAACAGACTGGTCTCGGAATTGAAATTACAAAAATTCTCGTACAAGATGCAGAAAAGTCGCGTAACATTTCGTCTGTGGACAGCCTAGTGACGACTGACCCTGCAGAGCTTCTGGACGATCCGGAAATTGAAGTCATCGTAGAAGTCATTGGCGGCATCAATCCAGCCAAGGAGTACATTCTAGGTGCATTGGAACGCGGCAAGCACGTTGTTACTGCAAACAAAGACTTGATGGCACTGCATGGGGCAGAAATCTTGAACAAGGCTCAGGAAAAAGGCTGCGATGTTTTCTACGAAGCGAGCGTAGCCGGTGGTATTCCCATTTTACGGGCATTGGTCGAAGGCTTCTCATCTGATCGCATCACCAAGATGATGGGGATCGTCAATGGAACTACGAATTATATCCTGACCAAAATGAGCCAGGAAGGCGCAGAATATGCGGAGGTACTAAAAGAAGCCCAGGCTCTGGGATACGCCGAAGCGAATCCAACCTCCGATGTGGAAGGCTTTGACGCCGCCCGCAAAATGGCAATTCTGGCAACCTTGGGCTTTAGAGTTCCGATGAAGCTGGAAGATGTAGATGTTAAAGGCATTAGTACAGTAAGCAAGCAAGATATCGCGTACGGCAAGCAACTGGGTTACGAAGTAAAACTGCTCGGCCTGGCGCGTCGGGATGGAGAAGCGATTGAAGTAAGTGTACAGCCTACTCTGATTCCTAAATCGCATCCGCTCGCTTCTGTAAACGGCGTGTTCAACGCGGTATACGTACATGGGGAAGCAGTGGGCGAGACGATGTTCTACGGACCTGGAGCCGGTGAACTGCCAACTGCAACAGCCGTCGTTTCGGACCTGGTAACCGTTGTGAAAAACAGAAAGCTCGGTGTAAATGGACGAGGGATGGTGGCACCCTACAAAGAAAAAATTCTCAAAGACGACAGTCAAAAACTGTCCAAGTATTTCCTGCGTATCGTCGTAACTGACAAACGTGGCGTATTGGCGCAGATTACACAGCTTTTGGCTGACAAGAACATCTCCTTGGAGCAAGTGATCCAGCAGCCTTACAATAATGGGGGCGAAGCAGAAATCATTATGATCACGCACTTGTCTTCGAAGAGTGATATGGATGGCGTATTAGCGTACATGGAACAAATGGATATCGTTTCAAAAGTGGAAAGCTGCTATCGCGTGGAAGGAGGAGACAAATAATGAGCTCCGATCGACAATCAGGCATCATCGCACGTTACCGGGAATTTCTCCCGGTCACAGACAAAACTCCACTCGTCAGCTTGCATGAAGGGAATACTCCGCTGATTCATGCACCTCATTTATCAAAGCAATTGGGAGTAGAGCTGTATGTGAAATACGAGGGGCTGAATCCGACCGGTTCTTTTAAAGACCGCGGGATGGTCATGGCTGTTGCCAAAGCGGTTGAGGAAGGCAGCACAACCATCATGTGTGCTTCTACAGGCAACACGTCAGCAGCCGCTGCCGCGTATGCAGCTCGCTCTGGCTTGCGTTGCATTGTGCTGATACCAAGCGGAAATATTGCCCTGGGCAAGCTAGCGCAGGCGATTGCATATGGAGCAGAAGTTATTGCAATTGACGGTAATTTTGATGAAGCGCTGAATATTGTTCGGGAAATAACCGCAAAAGAACCGATTACACTGGTTAACTCCGTAAATCCATATCGGATTGAAGGACAAAAGACGGGCGCATTCGAAGTGTGCGATGCTTTAAATGATGCACCGGATATTTTGGCTATTCCAGTCGGGAATGCTGGCAACATTACAGCTTACTGGAAAGGCTTTAAGGAATACAATACAGCAGGCAAATCCAGTAAGCTGCCAAAAATGTACGGATTCCAAGCGGCAGGAGCAGCTCCGTTGGTTCTGGGAGAGCCGGTAGCCAATCCAGAAACAATCGCGACTGCGATCCGCATCGGCAACCCTGCAAGCAAAGACGGAGCGCTCGGTGCCATCAGTGAATCCAATGGACTCGTTGACAGCGTGACGGACGAAGAAATTTTGCACGCTTACCAACTGCTTGCCAAAAGCGAAGGAGTTTTCTGCGAACCGGCTTCTGCCGCTTCTTTGGCGGGCATCATCAAGATGCATCAGGCTGGCAAGCTCCCTCAAGGGGTCAAGGTGGCATGCGTGTTGACCGGAAATGGTTTGAAAGATCCGAATATCGCCCTGAAGCTGGTTGGAGAAGAGCCACGCACGGTACCAGCAACACATGAGGCGGTAATGGAACTGGTTCGTCAAAAAGGGAAAGAAGGATTGTCATGAGCGGGAATGTAGTCAAGGTAACTATCCCTGCCAGTACTGCCAATCTCGGACCAGGATTTGACGCCTTGGGGATGGCATTTCAGCTATATTCAGTCGTAGAGATGGAAATCAGCGATCAGACGACAATTGAACTCTTGGGCGCAGAGCTGCAGGGGACGCCGCCCGACAAGAGCAATCTGCTCTATCAAGTAGCGGCTGGACTCTTTGAGGAAGCAGGCCTCAGCGTGCCAGAGCTCGCTATCCGGGCTTCCAGCGATGCTCCATTGACGCGTGGCTTGGGAAGCAGTGCTGCTGCAATTGTAGGAGCTTTGGTTGCTGCGAATCAACTGGCCGGAGAGCCGTTTACCCGCGAGCAACTGTTTGCCAAGGCATCTCAATTGGAGGGACATCCGGATAACGTGGGAGCCTCTATGTTTGGAGGAATCGTCGTTGCTACGATGCCCGAAAAAGAGGGAGACTTAGTGCCGTACGTCAAGCTTTCTGTGCCCGAAGACTTGCAAGCGCTCGTGGTCATTCCTGAATTCCCTCTATCGACAGAAAAAGCACGGAAAGTATTGCCGCAGGTGTACAGTAAGCAGGATGTTGTATATAATGTTGGTCATAGCAGTTTGCTCGTTGCCGCGCTAGCGCAGGGCAGACTCGACCTGATGGGACAAGCGATGGCGGATCGACTTCATCAGCCGTATCGCGCTGAGCTTGTACCTGGCTTGAAAGAAATCCTGGACAACGCTACTGAACATGGAGCAGTAGGTTCTGCATTAAGTGGTGCGGGACCCACGATTCTCTGCTTTTTCTCTACAGAGGAAGAGCAGATGCGATTGCGTGAGTTTGTGGACAGGGTGATGAAAGGGCACGACATATCGTACCGCGTTATGATCTTACAGCCGGACGAACATGGCGTACAGGTAGAAATCCATCAGAGATAGAGCAAAGTGGATAGGAGTAACACCATGGAGAAGAAACTTGCTTTTCTTGGACCACGGGGAACATTCACCGAAGAAGCGGCTCGAGCATTGACAGTGGGCCAGTCGCTCTCACACGTACCGTATCCGAGTATTATTGAAGTGTTAAACGCTGTTGCCAAGGAAGAAGTGAACTTTGGGGTTGTCCCTATGGAAAACTCCATCGAGGGAACAGTTAATTCCACGTTGGATTGGTTGATTCATGAAGTAGAATTGCCGATTTTAGCTGAATTGGCTCTGCCGATCACACAGAACCTCTTGGTGGCAAAAAGAGAGAAGCAACTGCCGTTCTCAGCCATTACACGAGTCTTGTCTCACCCGCAGGCGATTGCCCAAAGTCATAATTTCCTACGGGAAAACCTGCCGGCAGCATCTATTGAGTACGTCAACAGTACGGCTCTCGCGGCACAAATAGTAAGTGAGCATCCGGAAGAACCGTGGGCGGCTGTCGGTACCAGGTTAAATGTAGAGATTTATCCGTTGGATTTCGCACATGAGCAAATTCAAGATTATTCGAATAACTATACCCGATTTGTTTTGCTTGGTCAGGATTCTTTAAATTTGCCTGCTTCTTCAAAGGAAAAAACGACCATTCTGGTTACCCTTCCGGAAGATTTTCCAGGTGCGCTCTATCAGGTGTTGGCGGCCTTTGCTTGGCGCAAGATCAACCTGTCACGAATTGAGTCTCGTCCGACAAAGAAAGCACTGGGAAGTTATTATTTTGTCATTGATATTGAGCAAAAAATGGATGATGTTTTGCTTCCTGGAGCTTTTGCCGAGATTGAGGCGATTGGCTGCCAGGTACGTCAATTAGGTACATATCCTTTTTATTTGCTTCAAGCCAATTCTTAAGAATTGGCTTTTTCTTTTTTTCCCCCCCTTTCCAAGAAAGGGGAGCCGCCAAGGAGCAAAACGCCCATGGGTGCATACCATGTAAGGAGTTTTACGCAAGGGAGGAGAAACAGTGAGGATTCACGTAGTTCAAAAAGGCGAAACTATGTGGAAGATCGCCAAAAAATACGGCGTCGATTACAAGGAACTGTTACGCCTAAACAGTCAACTTAAAACTCCCGATACCATCTATCCAGGAGCGAGAATCAAGATTCCGGCGAAACGTGTACCTGTACGACCCCAGGACAGACAAACACCACACCCAATGAGTGAGGCTCCTTATGTAAAAGAGAGGCCAATCACGGAAGAGGAAGCACCAGAAGTTCCGCAAGAGATTGAACGAAGACCCATTGAGGCTGAGGAAGAAGAAGAGGAAGTGCGAATTGAATCAGAGCACGAGATGCGTCCGGCACTACCATCAACAAAGCCACCCATAGAGATGCCACCTGCAAGAGAGATGCCACCTGCACCACCGGCTCCATCCGTATCTCCTGAAATGCTGAGACCAGCACTGCCACAACCGACTCGTCCCATCGCACCACTACCGATAACTCCTTATGTACCACCCAACATCAACATGGGCCAGCAGCCAATTCTGCCCCCGTTACCACCAACCGCTCCACCTACACGGGTGAGTCCATATATTTATCAACAGCCAGTTCCAGTACCACCTAACCAAGGGTATCCGAATTTGCAATTTGTACCACCGACGCAGATAAGTCCGCTACCATTCCCTAGGCCACCAGCCTTTGCTTGCCCGCCATGCCCACCGGTTCAGATTCAGCCAACCAGGCCGCCTAGTCAGGTACTCCCATGGCAGTATATGCAGCCGCCAATGCAGGTACGTCCGTTTCCACCGATGCAACAGCCAATGCAGCCACCAATGCAGGTACGTCCGTTTCCCCCGATGCAACCGCCAATGCAAGTACGTCCGTTTCCCCCCATGCAACCGCCAGAGCAGGTATATCCGCTGCAGCCGATGAAGCCGCCAACGCAGGTAAGTCCACTGCCGCCGATGAAGCCGCCAACGCAGGTAAGTCCACTGCTGCCGATGAAGCCGCCAACGCA
>NZ_JBITPN010000061.1:0-88296 GCF_050467985.1 Brevibacillus sp. NRS-1366
TCCCTTTTTTCATGGAACCGTACAGGGATGACCCCTCGCAGGGGACCCAAGAAGCTGGAGCGTTTTCTCCCTTTTCCTCCTTCTCCGCCACAGCCTCACCGACCACTTAACCTAAGGACGCGGGCGCACTTCCCGCGTTTTTTTTACATCTGTTTCGACTCTTGATTGGAGGTTTTCGGTTTTTGCAGGTTAGACAAGGCAACCCCGAGGAAGATAAAGAAGGCCCCTGCGAAAAAGCCTACGCCGAGATGTTCATGGAGCAAGAGCCAGCCCAAAAAAGCACCGACGATCGGCTGGACAAAGAAAAATCCAGCACCGCTTCCTGCCTGCATCAGCTCAAAGCCTTTGTTCCAAAGATAAAACGCCCCTGCTGTAGAGATGATCCCGATATACAGGACACCAGCCCATATATCCCACCCAAATTGCCAGGAGACAGGGGTGACGGACAGCTCCCAGACCATGACCGGGCTGGTGAAGATCAGCCCGAATAAGGCGACATAGGTGGTGACTGCGAGAGACGAATAGATTTGTGTCGCCTTTTTGCTGAGAACCGTATACAGTCCCCAGCTCACCGCAGCTACCAAGAGGATTAGATTCCCTGTGAGGGATGATTGCGCATCTGCTTGATCAGGTACGCCGATTACAATAACAACCCCTAAGGTAGCGAGCAGAATACCTGTTAACTGCTTCCAGTTGATACGTTCCTTGAGCAGCCAAACCGCAAAAATAGCGATAAACGCGGGAGATGCAGCGGTAATCAGGGCTCCCATATGCGCAGTTGAAAGCTTGGTGCCAAGAAACTGGGCGGCAATCGAGATGGTAACCCCGACAAAAGCAATTCCCATCAGCATCGGATAATCTTTTTTGGCGATGTATTCTTTTCGTGAGACGACGAATGCGCCCAAGACCAAAAGGGCAATGCCAAACCGCAAAATCAATAACGTAAAAGGCGGGATGACCTCCAGCACCACCTTGCTAACGACATAGACACCGCCCCAAATGGCAGCAGCCAGCGTCAGGCAGAGCGCACCAAATAATTGTTGTTTCCAGTGTAAATGGTTCATGACCAAAGCCCCTCTCGGAATAGTCGATCAGTAAGCGAAATTCCGCAGTCGAGGGGGGAGATTTTGCATCGTTCCCTCGTCTGCTAGGAGAGGAGAACAGGCACATCACATTCGAACAAAAGGCGTGTCATACGTTTCACCTCCTCATTGTGATGTATAAAGCCATTTGGCCACCAATAGGACAGGCTGGATTAACCGTCCGAGAGGTGCCTGGACTTGTCGATACTGTTCATAGCCGAGCTTTCCCCAAAAGAGGAGGGCAGGCTCGTTATGGGCAACAACACCATGATGGATATGGCGGCTACCCGCTTCCAGGCAGTGCTGTTCAGCGAGTTGTACAGCTTCCCTGCCGTAGCCCTTTTGTTGATAGCTCACATGGATGAGCAGCATGCTGATCCAGCTTTTTTCGTCGGCAGGATTAGAAACAATCAAATGCATAACGCCAATCAGTTTGTCCTCTGTATAAAGAGCGAGCCAATGTCCTGAGGGAATGGAATGAGTGGAGTCGTATTCGGTCGCGAGTTCTTCGAGCGTCACTAAGCTTTCGCCATTCTTCAAGAGATTGTAGCCGGGATTGCTGTTGTACACATCAACTACGCTTGGGAGATCATCGCGCGTCATTTCACGTAACACGAGCCGTTCTCCCGATAGCTGAAGACTCATGGATTGCCTCCGTACTTGCGAATCAGACCAATTTGCCCTCCGTGATACCCGAGATGATAAATGAGACGACCCAACGCTTGTCTGGGGGTTAAGGTGCCGATTGGGGCCACGCATGGGACATCCCAAGCGTCTTGTGGCAAGGAGCTGAGAGATTGCAGCAGATGAGCGTAAGAGGCTTCCTTTATGGCATGCAATGCGGCCAGATCTGTATAATTCCCCTCATCTTTGACAGGACCAATGGTCGCCAAGGCGATCTCCTGAGGGAGTGGCTGTTGAAAGAACATGGAGCAAAAGCGGTACTCGACCTCAGCAATATGATGGATCAAAAATCCGATCGAATTCGATCCGGGGGCCAATTTCCATGTAAGCTGTTCTGATTCAAGATTGGCCAGGACGTCCAGATAGCGAGAACGAGCTGTTTGCAGCGCAGGGAGCAGTGCTTGTTCAAACATGAAATCATCCTTTCGACTAACACGGAGTGTTCAAAAACGCTTACCTTTATTATAGGAAAAAAACCGAGAAAGAACAGGCGCATCATTCGGAATAATTTGAATGAATGTTCACTCAGTTTCTGAAATTCGTTATACTAAAGAAAAAGACTGGGGAGTGAGGGATATGGCACATCGCTTTGAATTTACCGTGCGTTCCACAGATATTGACGTAATTGGACACGTGAATAATGCAAAGTATCTAGAGTACATGGAGTGGGCAAGGTTCGACTGGATCTGGCAACAAGGCTTTACCCTGGATGAATTAAAGCGACGGGGGATTATGCCTGTAGTGGTAAACATCAATATCAACTACAGAAAAGAGTTGCACATGCGAGAAGAGGTGCATGCCATAACGACTGTCGTCAAAGTGGGGGGAAAAAGCTTTGTGATCAGACATGAGCTGTACAATGAAGCGGAGCAACTGGTGGCTGATGGTGATGTCACGATGGTCATGATTGATGCAAATACACGCCGCTCCACTTTATTGCCTGCTGAATTGACAGACGCACTGCACGCTGAACTGGCGTTAAATCAAGAGAAATCGGTGTAAGTGGTGACGACCCCGGCTCGTTTGGGCCGGATTTTTTTGGCTATCTGCGGGACTGATCGAGGCGGTACGCATTCCATTCCAATGCTCGCAGGGCAAGTGTCTCCAATACGCGCTCATGGCGATCCTGGCCGTCTTTTAAATCGGCAACATCTTGCTTTAGTTCGGCTACATCTCGCTTCAGCTCCGCAACCTCGCCTTTTAACTGATGCACCTCCATGGTCAATGCATCCAGCTTGGCGTCGGTTTCATCCTGCCGATCCAGAATGGCACGGGTAACCTGACGTAACTCATTCATCCCTTCTAATAATAAATCTAGTTTATCCATAGACATGTTGTTCCCCCCTTTTCCGTTTTTTCCGTTAAAATAATCATAGCAAAAGAAAGAAGCTGGCGCAGGAATATTTGCAGGAAAGAAAGAGGAAAAGGAGTGAGCGCAACATGCCTGCTTTCACTACGATCTTATTTGATCTGGACGATACCTTGTTTGACTTTTCGGCTTGCTGGGAGAAAGGTATGCAGCATACAATTGCCACCCATCCGCTCACAGCTGATCTGGATGGAAAAGAAATGCTGGAGGCACTTCGGCGACACGGAGACGATCTGTGGGTCGACGTGCTAGCCAAGCGCTACGATTTTGCTCAGTATCGCCAGCTTCGTTTGCAACGCTCCATGGCTGATTTCAACAGACAGATAGGGGCCCAGCAAATTGATGATTTCCAGCGTGCCTATGCGGCTGCTTGCATGAATGCTGTCACGCCTGATCCAGCCGTACAGGGTACCGTCGCAAGGCTAGCAGAGCACCATACGCTCGGGATTGTTACCAATGGTCCTGTAGATATGGCATTTATCAAGCTGGACCGTTTGGAACTGTCCGAATATTTCCCGAAAGAACGCGTATTTATTTCCGAATTGATCGGCTATCACAAGCCAGACCCGCGAATTTATTCGACCGTGGTGGAGCAATTGGGCGTCCAGAGCAAGCAAGTGCTGTTTGTCGGTGACACGTGGGAAGCAGACGTAGCAGGACCAATGGATGCAGGTTTCTCAGCAGTCTGGATCAATCCAAGGGGGAAAAAGCCTACGTCAGAACATGTTCCTTTGGCTGTCATCGAGCGATTGGATCAGCTTTTGCCTCTAGTATAATTCAAAAAGAGCAGCAGCCTGCAGCTCATCCAGATCAGACGCTTGCTTGGGATGAGAATGTTTGAAAAACCTTGTTGTCTTCCTCGCGTTCCTGAAAGTGTCGGTTGGTAAAGTCAGCAATGCTTTTTCGCCAGAACGCTATGGCTGGCAAGTTGCTCTTCAATTGAAATACCTCCCATTTACCAGGAAACTGGCGAAAAATCTGATGGGAGACGGCCATGCCGATGCCATGTCTTCTGTAGCGTTTCATGATAAAAAATTCTGCAATGGAATAAATAGATTCGTTGCTTTGATTAGGGAAGCTGCGAACCAGTACAAATCCTGCTAGCTTTCCATCTACCTTTACAAAGAAAGGATGTCTGGCAGGATCACTCCAATACTCGTCGAAATACGGATAACCAAAAATACCTTCCTCATCTACATCAATAGGCAAAAATTCACTGAAGTCGTATATGTACAATTCTAATAAACGCTTCAAGGCTTGTTTTTCCTGGGCGGGAACGTTCACTACTGTTAAGGTGTCAAGCAAGGAAATGCCTCCTTACAAATGGGATACTTCTATCGTACATGGTCAATCTGAAATTGGAAATGAAAATGTCAAACAAAAAAAGTGCCGCCTGATAACAGGGCGACACTTTCTTGTATTCACGATTTTTTAATGAATCGCGTTCTTTTTGAATTGTCCGCCTCTCACGTCGTGAATGTTGCCGACGGCCAAAAAGGAAGTCGGGTCTACTTCCTCGACAATTAGTTTGAGCTTGGCTTCCTCCAAACGGGTAATAATGCAAAAAATGACTTTCTTATCGTCACCAGTGTAGCCTCCCTCACCTTTCAGGTAGGTAACACCCCGTCCAAGGCGAGCAACAATCGCATCCCCTAGCTCTTTATGATTGTCGCTAATAATCCAGACGCTTTTCGATTCCTGGAAGCCTTCGATGGTCAGATCGATCATTTTGAAAGCAATGTAATAGGCGATCAGCGAGTACATCGCACGATCCCAACCGAACACGAATCCGGCGCTGCTCAAAATGAATAGGTTTATAAACATCACGATCTCACCAACGGAGAATGGGGATTTCTTGTTGAACAGGACAGCGATAATTTCCGTGCCATCGAGTGAACCGCCGTAGCGCAGGACAAGACCTACACCAATGCCCATGATGATACCACCGAAAACAGCAGCGAGCAGGGGATCATCTGTTAAGCCGGGTACTGGATGAAGTAAAGCTGTTCCTACCGACATTACCGTTACCCCGAACAGGGTTGAGATGGCGAATGTCTTTCCAATTTGCTTGTACCCGATTAAGAGGAAAGGCAAGTTCAAGAGAAATAGGAAGATTCCGAGCTTCATTCCCGTCAGATGCGAGGCAATAATGGAGATGCCTACGATTCCGCCGTCAATAATGTTGTTTGGAACGAGAAAAATTTCCAAGGCAACCGAGACGAGGGAGGCACCGACGAGGATGAAGAAAATCCTCTTTAGCAGTTTACTGAACGGTAGTTTTTGGTGAGCTGATTTTGCGACTGTTTGTTCCATCGTTCCTCTCCCCAATTTGGATTTAATTCCATTCCATTATAACATTCATTTATACTTGACTACGCTGAAAATGCAGTTACCACAAAAAATAGTACATTCAGATCTGATTTATCGAGAATCAATTGTTTGATTATATATTGACTGCCAATGATAGGATTGTTATTTTCAAACTGTTAGGAAAATATTGAGGAGGAAGAATGACGATGAGTACCTTGCAAATGGAAACAGAGGTAGCGTCTCCTCTGGAGTTAGTATGGTTGGCCTTTACGCAAGCAGATCGGGTGATTCAGTGGTTTGCTCCTGACGCAAATATTGAACCGCGTCTGGGCGGTTCATATGAGCTGTTCTTTGACCCCAGCAACCGTGATCAAATGGGGACCAGAGGATGCCTCATCACTCTCTTTGAACCAAAAGAGCGGCTGGGTTTTACTTGGAAGGGCCCAGATGATTTTGCAACCCTCATGAATCAGGACGATGCTTTGACATATGTTCTGGTCACATTATCTGAAGATGCAGGGAAGACAAAAGTGGTAATCGAGCATTTTGGCTGGAAGGAATCAGAGGAGTGGGACAAGGCTCGCGCTTGGCATGAAATGGCCTGGTCACACGTTTTGTCGAGCCTGAAGTCTGCGCTCGAATCAGGGAAAGGCAATTTGTGTTGTGGAGTGTGAAACACAATACAAAATATGTGAAACGGTTCGCTTTCAGACGTGATTTTTGTAAGGGAAGTGTATAATCGTTCTATCCTTCTTATTAAAATGAAAAGAGGCGTAGAATGACAGTTGCGATTTTGTTGTTTATAATAGCAGGCTTGGCTGAAATCGGTGGAGGCTATTTGATCTGGCTTTGGCTGCGTGAATCAAAGCCATACTGGTATGGATTGATAGGGGGATTGATCTTGGTTGTGTACGGGGTGATTCCGACTATCCAAAGCTTTCCTTCCTTTGGGCGCGTTTACGCTGCATATGGGGGAGTCTTTATCATTCTAGCCGTATTTTGGGGATGGCTGGTTGATAAGAAAACACCTGATTTATACGATTGGATTGGGGCGATGGTTTGTCTTGCAGGTGTGAGCATCATCTTGTGGGCACCCCGTCAGTGAATAAGAAAAGGAGCCGTCCTTCATCTGGACAGCTCCTTTTTTTAACGAGTAAGAAAACGCGGTCGCTCCTCCTTGTGAAGGCCTCGATAGAGGTTTTCATATTATTCTTTTGTAGCAGCTACTTCAGAAGCAGCAGCCTTCGGTTGGTCATCCAAATATTCGTCCGGGCCGATAATGCCAGCGGCGCGGTCTTGTTTTTCCAACTCGAGTGCTTTTGGAACAGAAAGCCAATACGACAGTGCGATAGCGATCACGCCAGCGCCCAATTTTCCGAGCAGAACCGGCAAAATGATGTTCGGTTGAAAGTTTGCGGAGAACGACAGGTGGTCACCAAGCAGGAACGCAGCACAAACCGCAAAAGAAATGTTGATGACTTTGTCTTTTGGTGGCATTGAGCGTACCAGGCGGAACATCGCTAAAATATTCGCGATGGTTGCCAACAAGCCAGCACTACCAGTGGAGCTCAGACCTAATTTACTACCCAAAGATTCGAGCGGCTTGGCTGCGTATTTACGCAGCAAGTATACCATCGGAAAAGCACCAGCAAGCATGATGCCGATATAACCAGCTGTTTCCAAAGCGCGGTATTGGTCAGTAGGATCGGCGATGATCGGATCGAATCCCCATGCGCCAAAAATGGTAGAGAAGATTCCGGTAAAGTGCTGGACGATAGAGAATACGAGTACCAGCTTGATGCCGGCATCCATTGTTTTTCCGAAAAGCATAAATCCACGAATCATCAGGTCAGGCAGGAAGCGCAGACCAGCAGCGATAACCAATACAAAGATCAAAATGGGGGAGAGATTCAGGAGCACCTGTCCAATCCCAATGGCAAAAGTAAAAGTAGAGTCGCCATTCGAAGCGATTTCAGCGCGTACATTAGCATTTGTCAAAGAAAGAATCGCACTTGTGATGAAAGCGCCAATCGGAACGGTCAAAATACCGGACATGACACCCAAAGCCATATATTTATGGTCGCGTTTGTCCAACATCGCAAGCCCCATTGGAATCGAGAATACGATGGTGGCACCAGCCATGAAACCGACGACCATTGCCATGACCCAACCCTCAGTAGAGGTTTTCAGGATGTTCGCCAATTGATATCCGCCCATGTCGGAAGCCAGAATCGCAGTAGCGGCAAGTGCCGGATCTGCTCCAATCTTATTGAAAATAGGGGATACGGCTTTTTCTACAAACCAGGAAATATAGGGGAGGGAAGCCATAATACCGGCAGCAGGTACAAAAATATAACCGGTAGAGTGAATCCCTTCCATGAACTCTTTGCCGAGTCCTTCGTCGCTATTGCGGATGGCGGCAATAGCCCCTATGACTGCGCATAACATGATAATGTAAATAATGACACTTCCAATGTGTTCCAAAGACAACCCCACCTTTTCAGGATGTAAAACAACTGTAACCTGCGTCGCGACGTCTTTCACAGAAAAAAAGCTTAGGGATCTCGTTGTCGAGATAGTCCTAAGCGCCTTTGCTTATTGTGGTATAAACTTGTTTACAGGTACTTGCTTGATAAACCAACTGGAACCGCTTTCAAACGGCTTTAAAAAATAAAGCCTGGAACCATATTTCCACAAAATCATGTGTTTAGTCTAAAAATTCATGCTCTAAAGCGCCGTTGCTTTAATCTGCATTATAACGTGATTATATGGTTAGGTGTACGTATTGTCAACTGCCTCTTTAGGAAGAAAGTATGAATTTTACATATAAAAAAAGCCGCCCCTCCATAAGTAGGGACGGCTTTGTGTGGGCTGTTTACAGTTTTACAACGTTCTCAGCTTGTGGTCCACGGTTGCCTTCAACTACGTTGAACTCAACGCGTTGGCCTTCTTCAAGGGATTTGAAACCTTCGCCTTGGATTGCGCTGAAGTGAACGAATACGTCGTTTCCGCCTTCAACTGCGATGAAGCCATAGCCTTTTTCAGCGTTGAACCATTTTACTGTACCTGTTTGCATGGGTGTTACCTCCAAAAAAATTAAAATGAATATGCAACTTTTATTTGTGGATAAAATAAAAATTCACACATTGGAAAAGGTTCAAACATAAATGTAAACCCTTTACAATATGTGAACGCTTAAAAAGTCTTTTGTTTAACTGCATTCTACCATAGACATCTGCCAAAAGCAATTGGTTAAAATGGCTCTTTGATATGGAAATTATAGAAAAACGACAGAAGTCACAGGGGACTTCCGTCGTCGCATATCTGTCCTTATGAAAGCTCTTCTTAGGAGTGAAATTTTACGCGCTGATCCAGTGGTTGGAACTCTTTTTCGCCTGGTGTAAATGTAGGTTTGCCAAAAGGCATTTGGGCAATCAGCTTCCACTCGCTAGGTACATTCCAAGTTTGTTTGACTTCGTCATCAATCAAAGGATTGTAGTGCTGCAAGGTAGCGCCGAAGCCTTCGATTTCCAAAGCTGTCCAAACGACAAATTGAAGCATGCCCGAAGAATGTTGAGACCAGATCGGGAAGTTATCTTTGTATGCTTCAAATTGATTTTGCAGGTTTTCGATGACGCTTTGATCTTCAAAGAAGAGAACAGTGCCATAACCGCTGCCAAAAGCATTCATTTTATCTTCGGTAGGGCCGAAGCTATCTGCAGGTACAATCTTGCGCAGCGTTTCTTTGGTGATATTCCACAGTTTATCGTGCTGTTCGCCAAGGAGAACAACTACGCGGGCACTCTGGGAGTTAAAGGAGGAAGGAGTATGCTTAACGGCTTCCTTGATTACCTCTTGGATACGCTCATCTGAAACAACCGATTCTTTGCTGATGCCATAATAGCTTCTTCTGTCTTTTAAGGCTGTATAGAAATCTTTTCCCATGATACTTACCTCCTAGATTTTTTTTCTTTAACATGATGCTTTGGAACAGACTTTCTTATTCGTATGCACACTCTTACTTTTCGTAATTTAGTGTATGAAATAAACTGTATATTGTCAAGTAACTATATTTATTAAAGTTAAATTTACAAAAAATTTAAATCGCATTAAAAAACTAACTGGGGCCTCCTCAAGGATAAGCGACTGCGCTTTGGCGGAAATAAAAAATAACCGATCTCATTTTCACGTAAAATCGGTTACTTTTTGTTATGTTTACGGCATAATAGGAAATGGAATGAGAACGCACTTTCCCATCACTTCTTGTCAGAACTTTTATAAGAGGAGGATAACGATGATTACTAAAATCGCGACGGTAGCTGTTTATGTAGAAGATCAGCAAAAGGCAAAAGTGTTTTGGACAGAAAAGGTCGGGTTTGAAATCAAGCAAGAGCATCCAATGGGACCAGGCAGTACATGGCTGGAGGTAGGTCCTAAAGGTGCCGAATCCGCTCTTGTCATTTATCCAAGAAGTATGATGAAAAATTGGGCGGAGCTAAAGCCTTCGATTGTCTTCGTCTGTGATGACATCGAGCAAACATATGAAACGATGCGGGCAAACGGCGTCGAATTTGAAGGAGAGCTGAACAAAATGCAGTGGGGCACTTTTGCCAGCTTTCGAGACGAGGACGGCAATTCTTTCTTATTAAAAGGATAAGGATGAACGAAATTGTCAAAAGAGCCTTGATCCGGACAAACGTATGCTGGATCGAGGTTTTTTGCATGTGGCCATTTTCTCTTACACGATGACGCGAACAAAGTAATGGGCAAAGGTGACGGGCAAACCTTTTGCCGTCGCGTGCTTGTCAAAAATTTGCTGTACAGATTCGAGATGCAGCTCAATCGTCTGTTGCGTCAGAGCGGGTTGCTGGCCGAAGCAACGCATTTTGATGACATCAAGCGGCGAAAGAAAATACTCTGTACTGGTTACGGGTTCAATGTCTAAATGGCTAAATCCCGCTTGGCCCAGTCTCTTTGTCAGATTATCGAGGATAGGTGTTCCGGCGGGACGTGGTTCAAATAGCTGAGGGAACCATTCGGAGAGCTCGGCCGATAACAAGTCTCCGGGATGCAGTCCGAGTATTTGCCCCCCTTTTTTGATGATTCGCTTACAGTGAGGATAGACGGAGGTTGGACCTTTTCGGTTGTAGGCACAATCAAATTCGCCCTCTTCAAACGGGAGCGGCGCTTTTGTATTACTGACCACAAAAGATACGTTTGGATGACTCGTTTCCTTGGCAGTTTGCACGAAGCTTTCCGTTGCATCGAGTCCAACGATTTGCATTGCTTCCGTAGACCAGCGCATGGTGAAGGCACCATGTCCACATCCAATGTCGAGCACTTTTTTGCTTGGTACCATGCGAGCCACCTCTTCTGTGAAAAGGGACTCGCCGTTTGGCTCGGTAATAGTAGAACGCCACGGATATTCATACTCACCTGTCAAGCTTGCCAGCTGCTCATACCAGGGAAGTGAATGAGGGGCGAGCCAGTCCGGGTGGTTTTTGGGGTTAGTCAAAAGTGGATTCATATGTCACCTCTTTTGGAATAGGAGTCTGAAAGTCTTATTGTAATTATTTTCCTGTGTTTTGACAAACGCTTTAAACACTTTACATGGAATGAAAGTAGCGATAACGTTGGAGATGGAAGAAAGACAGGATACAGGCTACAAGATCAGAAGGGAGTCGTGCAAATGGGTGCGGATCAACAGACAAGGCGCGTCCTCGTCGTGACTTCGGTTGAAGCAGAACGCGATGCGGTGCTGCGTGGATTGCAAGGCGACCACAGATTTACGCTCCTGATAGGGGGAGTGGGACCTGCAACTGCCGCGGCGAGTACAGCGAGGGAGCTTGCGACAAGCGAGTACGATTTGGTCATTTGCGCCGGCATTTGCGGAGGTTTTAATGGACGAGCGGAAGTAGGTTCTTTGGTCGTGGCGAGTGATATCATTTGTGCTGATTTGGGAGCAGAGACACCGGAGGGATTTTGTGCTGTGGACGAGCTGGGCTTCGGATCCTCCCGTGCAGAGGTTGACCAGAATCTGGCGACACAAGTGACAAATGCGATGCAGTCCCAAGGCTTGGCTGCCAAAATGGGACAAGTGCTCACGTTATCGACCGTAACAGGTTCGGCTGAAACGGCGGCAGCACTGGCTAATCGAATGCCGGATGCAGCAGCAGAAGCAATGGAAGGGTATGGAGTTGCGATTGCCGCCCAGCAGCAAGGCCTGCCGATTTTGGAGATTCGAGCGGTATCGAATGCCATTGGCCCGCGTGACAAGTCAGCCTGGCGCATCAAAGACGCGCTGGGGGCATTAGAAAAAGCAAGCTCAGTGCTTCGGGAGGTCCTTTAAAATGAAAATCGCGTTTTCTCCATGTCCAAATGACACGTTTGTTTTTCATGCCTGGGTGCACGGGTTGATTCCTGGTGCGCCACAACTTGACATTATGTATGCCGACATCGACATTACGAATACCCTGGCAACAGAGCTAGAAGGTCCAGAGGTTCTCAAAATCTCGTATGCAGCGCTGCCATGGGTGCTAAAAGACTACGCCTTGCTGCCATGCGGAGGTGCCTTAGGCAGAGGGTGCGGACCACTTGTATTGACACAGGGGAATGCTGCGGGTACCGATCAGCAGGACCCAGCCCTTTTGTCCGGAAAACGAGTAGCCGTTCCGAGTGAGCGCTCTACTGCGTATCTGCTGTTTCGTCTATGGGCAGCACAAAACGTTCCTGGCGGGGTAGGCGAAATCGTCGTAATGCCTTTCCACGAAATTATGCCCGCTGTTCGCGATGGCAAGATCGATGCAGGACTCGTCATCCATGAAGCGAGATTTACGTATCAGAACTACGGCTTGTCTCTCATGACAGACCTCGGTAACTGGTGGGAGTCAGATACGGGTCTGCCGATTCCGCTGGGGGCTATCATTGCTCGTAGATCCATGGATCTGGAGTCACTTACCAACTGGATTCGTGCCTCGGTCGAATACGCTTGGGCTCATCCAGAGGCCTCCGAGGAGTACGTCATGTGCCACGCTCAGGAGCTGTCTCTGGAAGTTGCGCAGGCGCATATCAATTTGTACGTAAACGAGTTTACCCGCAATTTGGGTGAAGATGGCTATGCCGCAATCACTGCGCTCTTGGGGCGAGCAGCCGAGGAAGGCCTGGTTCCGCACGTAGATTTGTCGAAACTGCGGATTTAGAACTGCTGCTGCGAGATGAAAAAGAGAAGGCACGGAGCAACTGCTCTGTGCCTTTTTGCTATGCTCCTGCCTGGATGACCCCACATGCCAACCGTTTCCCGCTGTTTCCTGCCGGCTGCGTGCGGAAGTCATCCGGGCTCTGATGAATGATGATCGATTTTCCAATGACATCCGCTGCTGAGAATTTGTTTGTGAAAAAATTCATCCGGGCGTATCCATCATTGGAAAAAAGCACAGGAAAGTCTCCGGCATGATTGCCATGAGGCTGATTCGTAGGATTCCAATGCCCGTCTGCTGCAAGAAAAGGATCATCTGGTTTGCCGACTGTACAGACTCCTTTATCGTGAATATGAAAACCAAACGGACCTATCTGCGGGTTGTCACCAGAAGCCGGTCTGTAAGCAGGAAGACCGTTCACTTCCACGTATACATCCGTCCCGTATGGCACATCGGTGAATACGACATACCCATTCAGATTGGGAGCAAGCGGGCCGCCCTGGATTTCTGCGTACGATTTGGTCGGTCCCTGTTCGTATTGAGAGGATACGACCTGCGGGTAATATCCGTATTCATATGGTTGATATCCGTACATTGCTCACTCCACCTTGTATTTAGGATCGTATTGATACGTATCCTATGTTCCGGGTGGGCGGCGGGTTCCGCTTTTTTCTGGATGTAACCAATGATAAACCAATTGACGATGAAAATGATTATCAACTACAATCATATGGATACATGTAGAGGAGTAAACAAAAGGCGGGACACGCATGAAAAATATACTGCTGATTGAAGATGAAAAAAACATGGCTCGGTTTATTGAGCTGGAGCTGCGCCATGAATCGTTTCATATCGTGGTGGCTTATGACGGAAAAACAGGATTGGACCTCGCCCTTGGGGAAGAGTGGGATGTCATCTTATTGGATCTGATGCTCCCCGGAATTGACGGGCTGGAAGTATGCCGAAAAATAAGAGCTACGAAAAAAACACCGATTATTATGCTGACGGCAAGAGATAGTGTCACGGATCGGGTCTTCGGACTGGACAGCGGCGCGGATGATTATATCCCAAAGCCATTCGCCATCGAGGAATTGTTGGCACGGATGCGGGTCGTATTTCGCAGACAGGAAGAACAAATGGCGGGGCAGCGATCCCTTCTCATGCATGGAGAACTGCAAGTGGATTTGAATGCGCGAGTAGTGAGCAAAGCAGACCAAATCATTGAACTGACCAAAAGAGAGTACGATCTGCTCGTGAAACTCATGAAAAACGTGAATCGCGTGCTGGCGAGAGACATGCTGTTGGATACTGTATGGGGATTTGAAGCGGCAGTTGAGACCAATGTGGTAGATGTGTATGTGCGTTATTTGCGCAACAAAATAGACAGCCCCAAGGAACCAAGCTACATTCAGACCGTCCGTGGCATTGGTTATGTGATGAGAAAATGAGCATGGACTTCTCTTTTTCGAGGATCCCCATCAAGTGGAAGCTGACGATCTGGTCTTCTGTTCTCCTGTTTCTCGTGTTTGTTGGCTATAATGCGGTTCAATACATTTTCATGGAAAAGTGGATGATCAAGAAAGAAGAACTGATTCTCCAGCAAACGATGCGAGAGATCATCAACTACTCGTTGGAAAAAGAGCTTTCTTTTAAAGAAACGGAATTGGCGGATATTCGTGGTTTTTTAGAGAGAATCAATGAGAAAAACCAGCTCATTCGTATTTTGGACAAAGAAGGGCACCCGATTGTTGTCGTATCCGATGACATTCAGAACAAACGGCTGCAATCGATCCCTGTATCCCGTTTTGATCATGCAAAAACGGATTATGTAGATGGCAACCTCGTATTGGGGAGTGGGCCAGTTACGATTTTTCAGTTTACGGGAACAGTAGAGATTTTAAAAAACATGCAGGAGTTTGAACAGCTGAGCGGGGCTTTGTTCCAGGTCATGGCTATCGGCTGTCTAGGGGCTGTGGTCATCAGCGGGGTGGGAGGCAGACTGCTGGCACGTCAACTGCTCAAGCCTCTTCAATCCATGAATGAGACGATACGAAATATTAAGCAAAAAGGTCTCCATGAGCGCGTGCAGTTCCATGACAATCAGGATGAGATCGCATCCTTGATGAACATGTTCAATAAAATGATGGATCAGGTCGAGCGGTCTTTCCTGCAACAAAGGCAATTCGTCGAAGATGCCTCCCATGAGCTGCGGACACCCCTTGCCATCATCGAGGGACATTTAGCCTTGCTTCGGAGGTGGGGAAAAAACGACCCAGCTGTATTGGAGGAATCGCTGCAGGCGTCGATTCAAGAGCTGACCAGGCTCAAAGGTCTTGTGCAGGAAATGTTGGCATTGACGCGTGCGGAGCAGGAGCAGGGGGAGCTAAATGCCGTGCTGCCCGATCCGGATCGAGCCATTCGCCAAATGATCCGAAATGTCGGGCTGCTTCATCCAGCCATTCAGTTCACAGCGGATCTGGATGCTTTATCCGGGCTGCACCTTGCTGTGGGAGAAGAGCATTTGGAGCAAATTTTGCTCATTTTGCTGGACAATGCGGTCAAATATTCCGGGGAGAGCAAACGGGTAGAGATCAGAGTGGCCGTGTGGCAAGAAACAGCCTGTATCGAAATCGTCGACCACGGAATTGGAATCCCAGAGCAGGATTTGCCATTTGTGATGGATCGATTATATCGGGTCGATAAATCGAGAAGCAGAGGACAGAGCGGGCATGGGCTAGGATTGTCCATAGCCAAACGTTTAATAGAAAGATACAACGGAAATCTAACCATTAAGAGCGCATGGCAGCAAGGAACGACCGTCAGTTTTTCTTTGCCGGTCAGCTTAAAATAATTAGTTGCAAGAAATCAATCATATTTTTTGGTTTTCACATCATTTTCTCATTTTTGTCAGCTACAATAAGCATTGTCGTTGTAAATGATATTCATTATCATTATCAGAAGAGCCGAGAATAGAGGGGGAGAATCGAAATGAAGAAAAAATTCATGTTAGGACTTATGCTGTTCACGATGATGACCTTGCCGTTTGTGGCTGGTTGCGGATCAAATCAGGCAGGAAATAGCAATTCAAACGCTCCACAACCGCAAGCTGAAGCACCAAAGACGGAGGAGCCTGCCAAAAAAGACGGCGAGCAAGTCGTAAACGTATTTACCGCAAGACATTACGATGTAGACAGCAAGGTGTTCGCTGAATTCACCAAACAGACTGGCATCAAAGTAAATGAAGTGAAAGGTACGGCTGAAGAATTGGTTGAGCGCTTGAAGCGTGAAGGCGAAAGCTCCGAGGCAGACCTGTTTATTACAGTAGACGGCGGAGTATTGAGCTATGCTAAACAAAACGGGGTACTGCAACCGATTCAATCTGCAGAAGTAGACAAAAACGTACCGAAAGAGTTGCGCGATAAAGACAATGAATGGATCGGAATGGCGACGCGTGCAAGGGTCATCGTGTATGCGAAAGATCGGGTAAAACCAGAAGAATTGTCCACGTACGAAGATTTGGCTAGCGACAAATGGAAAGGAAAAGTATTGGTGCGCTCCTCTTCCAATTTGTACAACCAGTCACTGGTCGCTTCCTTTATCGAGCTGAATGGCGAGCAAGCAGCAGAAGCATGGGCAAAGGGTCTGGTGAACAACTTTGCGCGCAAGCCTGAAGGCGGAGACCGGGATCAGGCTAAAGCAATCGCAGCCAAGGTCGGCGATGTTGCCATCATGAACACTTACTATGTAGGACAAATGCTCCATTCCAAAGATGCAGAAGAAGTGAAGGTAGCAGAGAACATCGGGGTCTTCTTCCCGAACCAAAACACAACGGGTACGCATGTAAATATTAGTGGCGTAGGTTTGGCGAAGCATGCCAAGCACAAAGACAATGCCGTCAAGCTGATCGAATTCATCACAGGTAAAGAAGGACAAACCATGCTGACACAAGGCAGCTTTGAATTCCCAGTAAATGCAGAGGCTGACAAGCCAGCGCTCTTGAAGGAATGGGGAGAATTCAAAACACAACAACTGGATTTTGCCAAGCTGGGAGAGCATAACAAAAAAGCGGTTGAGCTGCTGGGTAAAGCAGGTTGGAAATAAACATGGTTGGATTGGCGTTGCTGCGAAATTTGAAGCGAAATATAAATGGTTGGGTAACGCTGAGCGTAATAGGGGCCTTTTTGGCCCTTCTTCCGTCTCTTTATATTTTGTTCGGACTTTTCCAAAAAGAAAATGAAAACTGGCAGCATATAAAGGAGTACATGCTGGTCGATTACGCCCTGCAATCGCTATGGCTTGTATTGGGGACAGGCGCCTGTACGATCATCGTCGGCGTTGCACTTGCTTGGTTGGTAGCGGCGTATGATTTCCCGCTGCGACGTTTTTTTAACTGGGCGTTTGTTCTACCGCTGGCGATTCCGCCTTATATTGCAGCCTATACGTACGGCTCCATGCTGAGCTATACAGGAAGCGTACAGACCTTTTTCCGCAATACACTCGGTTGGACCCCGGATCAGCGATACTTTGACATCATGTCGATGAAGGGTGCCATTTTTATTTTTACGCTGTTTCTGTTTCCGTACGTGTACTTGATTACGAAAGCATTTTTGGTGGGTCAAAGTGCAGCTTTCATCGAAAATGCAAGACTGCTTGGGAAAAATTCGTTCCATATCTTTTTCAGAATTGTACTGCCGCTTTCACAAGGAGCGATCGTGGGTGGCGCCAGTCTCGTCGCTTTTGAAGTACTGAACGATTTTGGGGTCACGAAGCATTTTGGGATTCAGTCCTTTACGACTGCCATTTTCAAAACGTGGTTCGGCATGTTTGACGTAGACTCGGCGATCCGGCTGGCTGCATGGCTGATGAGCTTTATCATTGGGCTGTTTGTTGTCGAAAGACTACTGCGCAGGCGCAAAAGATACAGCTCTCCGACGAATAAGATGAATCCGCTCAAAAGGCGTAAACTAAAGGGTGTTCCAAAGTTTTTGGCCATATTCTTGGGCATGGTCGTTGTCTCTTTTTCCTTTTTCGTCCCTGTTGTTCAATTGATCGTCTGGGCGACGTGGACGTATGAAGACGTATTGAACGACATCTTTATTCACTTGCTCGCAAATACGCTGTCCGTTTCCTTTGTCTCCATCTTCATTTTGATGCTGCTTGCGGTGATTGTGGCAAACGTTATCCGCTCTTCTCGCAGGTCTACTTTTGCTCTCGTATTGACTCGTCTCATTTCGATGGGATATTCGATTCCGGGAGCGGTCTTGTCCATAGGGGTGCTGGCGGTGGTCATCTCTCTGGACCAAAAGCTGTCTGGTGTTTACGCATGGCTGGGCTGGGGAGAAGGCAAGCTGGTGCTCAGCATGTCTTTGTTTATGCTGATCTTCGCCTACATTATCCGGTTCCTTGCCGTTGGCTATAACGCTGTCGAAGCGGGGTTTGAAAAGACGGGCAACCGATACATGGAAGCATCCCGGCTCCTTGGAATGGGGATGACCCGGACCTTTTTCAAAGTGGATTTGCCGTTGATCAAAGGGGCGGTAGTAACTGGCTTTATTTTGGTTTTCATGGAAATCATCAAAGAGCTACCGCTAACACTGCTTTTGCGCCCCTTCAACTTCGAGACATTGGCGACGAAAGCATACCAATATGCCAGCGATGAACAAATTCACCAAGCTTCTATTCCCTCCCTCTGTATTATCGCGGTTGGGATCGTCTCTGTTTTTTTCTATCACTGGTTAGGAGAGAAACAAGCAAAATGACTTTTTTTCAAATGGAAGAGATATCATTTGGATATGGGAAAGGGAATGATCGGGTCATACGGGATTTTTCGCTGCGGATGGAGCAGGGGGAGATCGTTGGGATATTGGGTCAAAGTGGCTGTGGCAAAAGCACGCTGCTAAGGTTGATAGCCGGTTTGGAGGAGCCTACTGCAGGGCGAATCGTCATCAATGGCAAAGTCTTGGTTGATCAGCGGCAATTTGTAGAGCCGGAACAGCGCGGGGTGGGCATGATTTTTCAAGATTATGCCCTGTTTCCACATTTGACTGTAGAGCAAAATATTTTGTTTGGACTGCATCGGCTCACAAAAACTGAGCGCAAAGAGCGACTAGGTGAGATGCTGGAGTTGGTGCAGCTAGAAGAGTACGGCAGGCGTTTTCCGCATGAATTGAGCGGTGGGCAACAGCAGCGCGTCGCCTTTGCACGAGCATTGGCTCCGCGCCCGTCGATTCTTTTGATGGATGAGCCATTCAGCAATCTGGATGCGGACTTGAAGAAAAAAATACGCGAAGAACTAAAGCAAATGCTGCGAGCGGCAAATATCACCTCGATTTTGGTCACCCATGACAAAGAAGATGCCCAGACAATCTGTGATCGGATCGTACGGATGGCACGCTAAGTGCAAAGAATAAAGCACCAAAGTGTACACTCCCTCTCCAAAGTGCAAGTCAGGAGGGGGAGTTGTTGTATAATGTGCTTGTAACGATTGCAGTTTATGGACATCCTACTGCTAATGGATGCCATCAAATAGGAGGAGAAAAGATGAAAATAGAAATCTGGTCTGATTTTGCCTGTCCGTTCTGTTATATCGGCAAGCGACGTCTTGAGGCAGCACTGAGTCAATTTCCGCATAAAGATAAGGTAGAGACGATGTTCCGCAGCTTCGAGCTGGACCCGCACGCCAAACGTGATACGCATTTAAGCCTTTATGAAATTTTGGCTGCCAAGTATGGAATGCCAGTGGAAAAAGCCAAGGGCATGACGGAACAGGTGGCCCAGCAAGCAAAAGAAGTGGGGCTGGACTATCATTTTGACACGGTGGTTTCGACCAATACGCTCGATGCCCATCGGCTGGCTCACTACGCCAATGCGAACGGAAAAATGACGGAAATGGTCGAGCGTCTGCTGAAAGCATTTTTTACGGACTCTCTCCACTTGGGTGATCACCAAGTACTGGCACAGCTCGCAGCCGAGATCGGATTGGATCGGGAGAAAACTCTCGCGATGCTGGCAGGAGACGAATACACAGAGCAGGTGCAAGCGGACAAACAAAAAGGTGCTAATTTGGGGATCAATGGCGTTCCGTTCTTTGTGTTTAATGATAAATACGCCCTATCCGGAGCACAGCCTGGGGAAGTCTTTGTAAATGTATTAAACAAGGTGTGGGAGGAAGAAAACGCTGCACCTACCTTGCAGTTCGTCCAAACGGATGAAAAGGAAGAGTCATCTGGCGATAATTGCGCAGATGGCTCATGCAAACTATAAAAAGCAGGTTGTGGTGTCATGAAGCTGCATCGAATTGACCAAATTGCCAAGCCTCGGTTTCGGATTGCCATTCACGTGCTCGTCTGGCTCGCGCAAAGTGGAGGTGTCCTCTCCAGCACGGCCATCGCCAGTCAAGTAAACTCGCATGCCACTTTTTTGCGCAGAGTTCTTGCGCAGCTGACCCGCTCTGGAATCGTAGAAGCCAAAGAAGGGCGAGACGGCGGTTACTACATGCAGAGCTGCCCGGAAGAATTGACGCTTGCCGACATTTACGCAGCGATTCCGGATGAGCGAGAGCATGATCCAAAGGATGACCTGGATTGCGGGGAAGTGGGCAGGCAGTTGGATCGCGAGCTGGAAGTGTTGATGAGCCAGGCGGAGGAGCAGATCATTTCGTTTTTGCGTCAGCATACATTGGCTGATGTGATGGCCCACATTGATTTTCAACAAATGGAACAGAGAGAAACAGAAGGCATAAAGAAACCGATTCCCGAGTGAGGGGAGTCGGTTTTTTGTTTGAGGGGTTCACTTTACTAGCTGTTTCTTCAGTTTAATCGCTATCTCCAATGATTGAAGGGCATGATCTAGGGAAATCAAGGGTTCGGTATGATTTTGAAAACAGTGGATTGCATGTTCGAGACTCTTTTCATAAGGATTAAGAGGCTCTAGAGCAAGCTTTTGCTTTCCCGAAGCAGTGTGCTCATACAAGGCAGTATGAGTGTTTCCATTTGCGTCCCTTTCATGAAAAACAAGCTTTGCATCGTCGAAGTAGGCTTCATAACTGACTGTAAATGGATACGAGGCAGGCATTTGGGAAGAAGCAACAATTTCTGTGTGCGCCTCGGGACACTTGAAGCATGCTCGTACGAGAGCCTGTCTTTTGTCTTGAGATTCCGTACCCCAAACGGTCATATCGTCCGTGGAACCCATGACCGCTGTAACAAAATCCAACTCATGGATCATGAGATTGGTAGTGATGGAGGCTAGCCCTAGATCGCCCCACAGGGGAGCGGTTTCTCTTTTGAGAGTGAGGGACAAAAGCTTCCCGTACGTCTGTTCTTCAATAGCAGAACGTAGATAGCAATAAGCAGGCTCGAATTTGATAAACTGGTTGACCAGTATTCTTTTTCCAGACTGCTTCTCCGCTTGTTTCATGGCGCGTGCATCTTCGAGGTCCAGGCAAACCGGCGTCTCGCAAATTACGTGCTTGCCCTTGTTTAGTGCTTCCACCGCGAATTGTCTATGGAGAGGCGAGGGTAAACAAATATCGATCACATCAATGTCTGGATCATCCATAATCTCGTTGATTCGATTCGTGACTTCTACCCCGAGCTCTTCTCTCAGTGTTTCCAGCTTCGATTCGTTCCGGCCAAATACGACGACTCTATCAACTTGCACCATATTTTTCAACAACCGTACGTGATACGATCCAAATCCTGTCCCCAAAATAGCAATATTCATATATAGCCCTCCTTTTTGCTCCATCGTAACGCTATATTGTTGACAACTGGGTGTCACCAATAGAAAGATAGGGAAGAGACGTTTACACGTTTTTTGGGAGGTTCGCTCATGAGACTGCATCGGTTGATCGCTATTTTGTTATTAATCGAATCAAGGGGACGGATGAAAGCAAAAGACCTCGCGTATGCTTTGGAGACCTCTGTCCGCTCTATTTATCGAGATATTGATGTACTGGCTGAAGCCGGGATTCCGATCGTGACGATATCAGGTCCAAGCGGCGGTATCCAACTGATGGAGGGATATACGGTCAATCTGAAGCAACTGAACGGTGACGAGGTCATTCACTTGTATCTGACGGGGATGGGGGTTTATGCAGGCGGGCAAACCGAGACCGGCCTGAAATTAAAAAATGCTTTGTTAAAGCTGGAAAAAACATTGCCCCCGTCTTATCAAACAGATATTCAGAAAGCGAAGGCCCGATTTTATTTTGACGATGCGCCGTGGTGGACCCAGCGTGCTGCGATTCCAAGTCTGGAAGCTTTGCGTGCAGCTGTTTGGCGCTCACAGAAGCTGCGGATTGCCTACACAAAAGTGAGTGGGGCCTGCTCCGTTCGAATCGTCTATCCATATGGGCTGGTGGTGAAAACGGCGGATTGGTATCTCGAAGCTTATTGCGCCTTTGCAGGGGAAATCCGAACATTTAAGTGTGAAAGAATAACAACAGCTGAACCGATAGGGGAACCGTTCGAGATTCCACCGGATTTTTCACTCGAGGAACATTGGAATCGGCAGGCAGCGGATTTCAAGCAGGGCTGCCGGGTGAGGGAATACTATCCAGTTAAAATCAAGCTGCGTATGACGAATAAGACCGTAAAAGAAAGGCTGGAGGTTATTGGTTCTAGGCAAGCCGGGGAGTATTTCTTATTAACGGTAAACCTGTACAGTTACGAAAGGGCGTGCAGGGACATTGTAGACTTGCTGGGACATATCGAGGTCATAGAGCCAGAGATGCTTCGGGTCTTTGCCAAAGAAAAAGTAACGGGTCTTGTCAACATGTATGCATAAAAAAACGACTCTGTCGCAATCAATGCGAGCAGAGCCGTTCTAGTTGGATCTGTATGGTTCGTTACTGTCTGCCCTCGGTGAAGATTTGGAATGTGATACCGAACTTGTCCTTTACATTCCCGTAAGCAGGGCTAAAATGAGTTTCTTGCAGCGGCATATTGACTTGACCGCCATCTTGCAAGGCATCAAAAATTCGTTTCGATTTCTCTACATCGTCGGATACGATACAGATGGTAACTTGGTCACCATTTTGGTGGGATTGACCTGGGAACGTATCAGAAAACATCAAGTCAGAATCGCCGACTTTTAACGATGCATGTGCCACGCGGTCTTTTGCTTCGGCCGGGAGCGGGAAATCAGGGTTTGCAGGCATATCTGCGAAAGTTTGAGAAAAGATAACTTTGGCTTCTAATGCTTTTTCGTAAAATGCAATGGCTTCCTTCGTGTTTCCGTCCAGCACTACATAAGGGGTCAAACGCAATGACATGATAAAATCAGCTCCTCGGTCGCTCCAATTTGGGTGTATGTATCATTTTCATATACCAGTATTACCCATGACTCAATTGTAATACAAAGAACATATGTTTGCAATTGCTGTTTTTACCGGTCGCATCTTCCACCTTACGAAATGAGGCCTCGACGAACCCGCTCCTACTCTTTTCATTTGGGGCAGACAAGATGGACTGGTTCCCGTATTGTACGCACAAGAATTTCAACAACGAATCCCGGAGGCCAGACTGAGAATCATTGATGACGCCTCCCATCTCGTGTCTGTCGAGAAAACTGGCGAGGTGCTTGAATCAGGGTATTTTAATGGAAAAATTCGATTTGAATACCCTTTATTCATTGAACAATTGTTTTATTTTTTCTTTTTTACAAGAAAATTTCCTCTTCGTTTCATTCTTTTGTACAATTGAGGCGAGGAGTAGGTGCTGGACCGATCGAGCAGCAGCTGCGGCAGTGGATTTCGAAGAAGGATTGACTGGTAGGAGGAAGATCAGATGAAGAAAAATAGGAGGAGGGGGCAGTAGGATGTATGGATGGTAGATCGAGTAATTCAACTGACCGACAGCAATATTTTGGGTGAACCAGCACGATAGCCGAAACCGCTACGGTAATGTCGGGAATACCGAATTACGTATTGTTATTGATCATTGTGTCTAAGGGATTAAAATCATGAAATAATCACATGCGCAATAATAAAAAATTTACGAAGAGAGTAGGACTTCTTGGCAAAGGATTCGCCAAATTACCCAATGAAAAAGAGCCTTGTTATTTTATTACTAGCGTTACTATTAGTCATTTTATCCAGCTCGCGCATTTTATGGATGGAATTGTTTCCTGATCAAAAACAGGTGTCAATTCAGAATGGGCAACTCGATTTACGGGATTGGAATGCAGAAGATGGCGACGTTCTTTTACTTGATGGGGAATGGGAGTTTTACCCCTCGCAATGGTTGATGGATGGCAGACGGCAACAAGTATTAGGCGAGAATAAACCAAGGCTTATTCAGGTTCCGGGAGGATGGAATGAAGCTTTGCATGCTGAAAAGTCAACTCCATATGGATTTGCTTCCTATCGCTTGCGTCTTTATGTAAATCCGGAAAAGGACCTTAATTATAGTATTCGTGTATCCAGTGTGCGCACTTCATCAGAATTATATGTAAATGGCCGATTGCTTGCTAAATCCGGGCGGGTAGCGAAAACGAAGGATGAATATATTGCGAAGAACCTGCCTTATTCTACAACCTTCACGGCAGACGAAAATGGCGTAATCGAACTTGTGATTCAGGCGGCAAATTATGCGGATAGTCGAAGTAGCGGCATTATTCGCTCGCTCAAATTTGGTTCAGAAGAAGCCATTGCAAAGGAAATGAAAATCTCCGTTTCTATGCAGCTTCTGGCGGTCATTATATTTCTTATGCATGCTGTCTATGCGCTTATCTTGTTTTTACTAGGAAATCGGGAAAAGAAGCTGCTTTATTTTTCATTGCTGACGCTATCTGTAGCACTTACAAGTGTATTAAGTAATGATGAGAAGCTGTTTCATCTATTATTTTACATCGGCTTTGATTGGGATTTTCGGCTGTCAAATGCCGCTTTCATGATTGGAGCCTATGCTTTGCTGGAGTGTACGGATCATCGTGAGCTACCTTATTGGAGCAGGATATACCCTTTTTATAAGGTAATGAATTTAGGGACTGCAGGCATTACGTTGTTTCTAGCTCCTTATCAGGTCATTATGCTTTTCCCGGTTTATTTTCTATTGGTTAGTATCGCGGCTGTAGTCACGATCATTGCCATCTTTAAAAAAGTCATTAAGGATATCAAGAGCCATCTGCTACTGCTCTTTTCCATTCTTGCGCTGGTTAACCATTTAATTTGGACGTTAATCTGGCGGGAAAGCGGCTTGAGTGTTGTCCACTATCCGTTTGATCTGATTATTTCGATGGGCTGTTATGTCTCTGTATGGTTTCATGATTATTTTAGCATGCATGCCAACACGAAGAAGCTTGCCGCCACATTGCAAAGAATGAATGACCATAAGGATCAATTTTTGGCAAACACTTCACATGAATTTAAAAATCCGCTTCACGGCATTCTTAACATGTCTCAATCTGTTTTAAAAAGAGAACGACATTTGTTACAGGAAAGGAGTATCAAAGAGCTTGAAACGGTTTTATCTGTCGGACGTCGGCTGACATTGATTTTAAATGATTTGATTGATGTGATGAGCTTACGGGAAGGCAATCCGCGTCTACAGAAAAAAGTCATTTTGATCCAGCCGATTGTGACCGGAGTACTTGATATGCTGCAATTTTACGCTGAAGTGAAGCCTGTGAAAATTGTAAATCAAATTCCTGAAGATCTTCCTCCCGTGATGGCGGATGAGAATAGGGTGATTCAGATCGTTTTCAATATCCTTCATAATGCTGTGAAATATACAAATGAAGGGGAAATTTCGATTCAAGCTTTTGCAAAGGACGGAATGGCTTTTATTGTGATTACAGATACCGGAGTTGGAATGGATGAGGACATGCTTTTGCGCCTATTTCGTCCGTATGAGCAAGCTAGCTCGAGTGAGACATTGATTGAAGGTGGATTTGGGCTGGGTTTAAGTATAGGCAAGCAGCTGGTTGAGCTTCATGGAGGTACGTTAGAAGTATCCTCTGTTCTAGGAAAAGGCTCAGAATTTACCTTTTCTTTACAGCTAGCGGATTTGAAAGCGGAGGAAGAAAATGATGTTTCTAACACATTCGAACAGGTAGCCTTGAAAGCTATGCCTATTCAGATTGATTTGGATGAAGAGGTAAACCTACCAGCTACAAAACAAACAACTTTAATAGAAATGAATCGTGATCGCCCGCTTATATTAATTGTTGATGATGATCCTGTCAACCTTCATGTGCTCGAAGCAATACTGCCACCAGACGAATATGATGTAACGATGGTAACGAGAGGTAAAGAAGCGTTGGCTATACTGGATACGAAGGAATGGGATCTCGTCATCTCTGATATTATGATGCCACAGATGTCTGGCTATGAACTGACACGAATGATTCGTAAACGGTTTACACTCACAGAGCTCCCTATTTTGCTCCTTACCGCAAGAAGCCAACCGAAAGATATTCAAAGTGGCTTTTTAGCGGGAGCAAACGATTATGTGACAAAGCCAGTGGAAGCAATAGAAATAAGATCGCGGATTGATGCGCTAACTACGGTCAAACAAAGTGTTCGGGAACAATTACGATTAGAAGCTGCATGGCTACAAGCGCAAATCCAGCCGCACTTTTTATTCAATGCATTACATGCTGTAATAGCTTTAAGTGACATGGATTTGGATAAGATGCGTCATTTACTTAATGAATTCAGCAACTATTTGAGGAATAAATTTAAATTTCAAAATATGGATGAATTTGTTCTGATCGAAGATGAGCTAAGTCTAGTGCGTTCTTATCTATATATTGAAAAGGTTCGTTTTGGAGAAAAGCTACAGGTTGTTTGGAAGATAGATGACTGCGCGGAATTAAAAATCCCCTTTCTTACAATCCAGCCATTAGTTGAAAATGCGATAAGACATGGCATTATGAAGCGAACTAGTGGGGGCAAGATTACTATTCGGATTTCTGTCAATGAAACGCATACAGAGATCTCAGTTGAAGACGACGGGATCGGAATGGACGAAGTTCAATTGCAACGAATATTGGAAAGAAAAGCAGATAGTAGGTCAGGAGTAGGATTAATTAATACGGATCAACGATTAAAACGGCACTTCGGAACAGGGCTTCAGATAAAAAGCACGCCAGGTACAGGGACAAAGGTAACTTTTATGTTCGCAACAGGATTCCCTTTTGACAGCTGTTAGTGTCCATTGCCAATCAAAGCCCTGGCGATTAAGCAAGGGCTTTGATCTGTACTTGAGAAGATTAGTGGTGAAGGTAGCGCGCGTGTAGCAGCGGCATCATTAAAATGGCTTATAGGGATGCTCCGTTTTGTCGAAGAAACTGGGCAACCTCATGATTCCCTTGCTTCGTTGCAAGAGACAGTGCCGTTTCTCCTCCGTCGACGCTGGCATCGACGTCCGCTCCATGTTCGATCAACAAACGAATAAGTTCGAGGTTGTCGTCATGAAAGGAAGCAGAATGCAAGCAAGTATGGCCATTGCTGTCAAAGATCGTCGTCTTGGCATGGTGAGCCAGAAGCAGCTTGATCACATCCAGATTGCGTTCGCCTGCAATCGCTGCATGCAGGGCTGTATTCGATGGAATGTAAGAAACTTTAGAATGGGATATTGCATCAATCTCTGCTCCATAATCGAGCAAGACCTGCACAGCGTCTTTGTTTCCAAAATGCGCCGCATATCCCAAAGGGGTAAGTCCCACGCCATTTTCCGTATTGGTCAGGTGCGGATGAGATGCCAGGATTTCCTTTAGCCGCGCCGCGTCACCTGCTTGCGCTGCTTGAAAAACATCATCAATTTGGGTCGATTCCATGTACGTATCCTCCATTTGCCTGTTTTTTTATGTCATATACGGGTGTACGTAAAAGGATAGCAACAAATATAAGACCTGACTTCTTGAAAATCACTTTTTTTGGCGGAACTGAGAAGGAGACATGGAAAATCGTTTAGAAAACAGACCACTAAACGAGCTGGAACTCTGAAAACCAACTTCCAGACAGATAGCAGTGATGGGCATTTCGGTATGCAGGAGAAGTCGCTTTGCTTCCTGAAGCCTTTTTTCCGTTAAAAATTGATGGGGAGATATCCCGAATAATTGCTTGTAGCTTCTAATGAAGTGGTTGGTGGATAAGCATGCGACTCGTCCTACATCGGTCAAGGTTATGGGTTGATGGAAGTAGGCTGCCATAAAATCATGACCCAGATGGAGTCTTTTATACAATTCTTCTCTTGTTGATGCTTTTAAGGATGGGAGTTTTACCATTTCTTGATGAACCTGCCGGTGAACGTTTAGAAGTCCCTGAGCAAGCTCATGGAACTTTTCTTCTAGCCAGGTGTGATCAAGACGCTTGCTTGTATACTCAGTCTTTATTTGTGATAACGAAGCGGTCAACCATGTATCCGTATAGGTTCTTTCCACAAAATCAATGGATTTTGGCACGGGTAAAAATGGGTCATCTAATAGCTGCTCAGTGGAGGTAAGTAAACTGCGATAGACTTCTGAAACCATCATCTCAGGGAAAAAGAGACAAAATGATTCGACGGGCACCTCTGATTCGATTGTGATCGAGTATTCCTGACCGTCGTTTAGCAAAAGGTAGTTCCCTTCATCGACTGCGAAGTGCCCCTGACCAGCATGATAGTAGGCTCGCCCATGCGTAAAGGTTTTAATGGAGAGTGCACCTGTCCCCCTCCAATAATACATAGCGCTTTTAGCGTGGAGAATACAATTCGAATAAGGATTCTTATGGCTAACTGTAGACATACATTTCACCTAATCAAAATAATTTTTTCTTCCATATGTTCTGCCAGAGAGCTCCATTATCCTGTTTGAATCAACGGCGATAGAAACAAAAAAAGACACGGATCATCTAATCCACGTCTTCAAAAAATGCATTACTTCCTGCGCTTTTGCAAACTTTCCATTGCAGGCAGCGTAAAGCACGCCAAATTTGCAGGCAAATGATCAAGAGCAAACCATTTCAAGTCCCCAATCGCTCCGCCGGGTTCCATATTGCGCGCCTCTCCGCTCTTGATGCCCACTTCATAGATGGCAGAAACCCAATGCTCCGTATTCTCCGGTCGTATCGTTTCGGCCGTACAGAGCAGCCCCTTTACTTCTACTTCGAGATCCACCTCTTCTTTAATTTCGCGAATGACACAGTCCTCCAGCTTTTCATAAGGGTCGACTTTTCCGCCGGGGATGCTCCATGTGCCTTTTTCTGGATTCCGGTTGCGCAGTACCAATAAAATTTCGTTCTGCTCGTTTAGGATAACAGCCCCAACACCTAAGCGGGGGAGACCAAGAGTGCTTGTCATGATTATTCACCTTGTACCTTTCTTTACTAAAGTTACCGACTCTCAATCCCTTTTATCTGGAAAATGGAAGACTTTTGGATTGAGAATTCTAATTCATTATACTTGATTAGTGGACGTCTGGAGGATTATGAAGGGTTTTGAAAGAAAATGTGGAGAAGAGAAACGTTTTCTACAAGCGGGGAGGACACGATGAAAAATTATATCATTTTCGGTGCAAGCAAGGGATTAGGCGATGCCTTTGTAAAGGGGTTGCCAGAGAAAAATGACAACGTGTGGATCGTCTCGCGAAGCCGGCCAAAGAGTTTAGATGTAAATGACGGAGTCCAGCGTCATTGGATTGAAGCAGATTTAGCTTTACCGACTGCTTGTGATCAGATAGCTGCTGCGCTAGAAGGCCATACGCTTGATGCACTGATCTATAATGTTGGGATCTGGGAGAAGGAAGGATTTCAAGAACACTATGACTTTGAACAAGACGATCCTGTGGAAATAGCAACGATGATCCATGTGAATGTAACTTCGCCTATTACGTGCATCCAAAAGCTGTTGCCGAATCTCAAAAAATCGGAAAATGCGAAAGTGATCTTAATCGGTTCAACCGCAGGCATTGAAAATACAAACAATAAACAAGTGACATTCGTTGCGTCAAAATTCGGATTGCGCGGCATTGGCAATGCCCTGCGCGAGCATGCGAGGGAGTATGGTATCGGCGTAACTTGTGTGAATCCTGGTGAAATTGCAGCGAATGTCCCTTATGAAGAAGGCGCAAAAAAAGCGATTTCCTTGTACAACGGCACGCGTATTCCCGTTCAAGATATGGTTTCATTGGTAAAATGCGTGGTCAATCTGTCGAAGGTATCTTGTGTGAAAGAAATTCATATTCCGGCCATGCTTGATAGGAATGCGTAACTGGTTTTGGAATGCATATAAGGCCTGCTTAAAACTTATCGACAGTTGCTCCGAGCGTAGCTGCTTTAATAAACGGCAATCCCTTTAACGATTTCAACTGATCTTTTGTTCCCGTTACGACAACGCCAATGATGAGTCCTTTTTTCTGGTTCTCTGCGATTGCCTGGTAGACCTTTTGGGCAGGTTCGGAATAATGAATGTTTTTACTGGATGCTACCCTTTGAACATCCTGAAAAAATTGTTCTTCGGTTGTTTTCATAAGCGGGTTTAGTCTGTCCCTATAAGCGTGAAAACCATAGATACTGGCTGCCCGTAGAGGTTCCTGGACTTCTTTTAAGATTTCCAGATCATGACTCAGAAAGCTATTTGCCCAATACCAAGTAGGATGGACTGTTTTGGGAAGCATCTCATTCACCTGATCAAGGGTGTATCCCTTATCAAACGATAATCCCATCTCGATATATTTATCATCATTCACTTGATCCAATAGCGCTACATCATTCACATATTGTTGAAACGGAAGGGATGGATGATAAAAAAGCATTTCCCTTTTCCCGTTTGATTCGTTGTAGAAACGACTCAACTGGTCTTCCTCAATCACTTGAATACCAGAACCCCCACCCACTAACCGAGTAGCTTGTCCTTTAAACACATTAAATTCGAAACGTGGATCGTCCCAAGGAATGACACGATTCTCGATAACCTTAAACGTTTTGTAATTCAATGTTCCACCTAAAAATCCGTATTGAAATGTAGGGCGGGCTAAGTAGACGTTTGGACCGGTGATTTTGGCATTCCATTCAATAGGTTTAAATGCATCCCAGCCTCTCAGATTGGCGATTAATGAATTCCCGATGTTCCCTCCAATAAGAACGATGATGCTAACGATCGTGGAGATAATGATGTTTCGGATGATGCTCGTTGTTCTTGCTTTATTCATTACTTTTGCAACCGATTGAGTATCAAAGGGCCCTGTTTTCATCATTCTTTTTTCCTGCTCAGTCATGGTCGTTATACCTCCTGTAATGCTTTGAAAAATGGTTCCTGGCACGGGATAAATACGTTTTCACCTTATCTATCTTCATCTGTAGAGAGTGGCCCATGTCTTGATAAGTCATTTCTTTTTCGTATTTCATGACTAGCAGCTCTTTATAGGTTGGTGATAGTTGCTTTAACACATCTTGAATTTCTTGCTGGGATTCTTTCGATAACAACGCTTCTTCCGGCATAATGTCTTGTGAAATCAAGTCCATATCGGGTATCCATGAAATTTGTTTATGCTGTTTGCGACAAAGATCGTAGTAGGCATGAATCGCAACTTTGAAAAGCCATGAGGATAATTTATCGGAAGGGATAGAGTCCGCATACAGAAAGGCTTTATAAAAAGTTTCTTGTACGATATCTTTCGCATCTTCGCTGTTCGCACCGTTTTTAACCAAATAAAAATACATCCTATTCATTTGGTTTTGGACCCATTCTCGATCCTGCCAATTCATTTCCAGCCTCCTTTCGCTACTAAAACGATCTGAAACCGAAAAAGTATACAATCTGTTCGAAAAGATTGTAAGGTTTTGCTAAAGGATCAATTGGATATCACTTCGCCCCAATGATTAGATTAATTATTTTTATTTAGCTCATACTAACTTGAGTTACTAAAATAAAATGGAGATGAAGTGTATATGCAATTTGAAGCTAGAAATTCTACGGAAGCCTCCCTGCACCACTATAAAGCCGGATTGGGGTTATTTACCCAAAAAATGCCTACACTCGCTGAAAAATTTAATGCCTTTACAGAAGAATGTTTTAAAGAAGGTGCTTTATCTAAGAAAGAAAAACAGCTTATTGCTCTGGGCATCAGTCTGTATTCTCAAGATGAATATTGTATCATTTACCATACGAAAGGGTGTCTTGATGAGGGATGCTCTGAACAGGAAATTCTTGAAGCTGTTGGAGTGACGGCTGCGTTTGGCGGTGGGGCATCAATGAGCCAGGCAGTAACTCTTGTCCAAGAGAGTATTCGTGAATTAAACCAACAGAAGCAGTAGTGTTTTTTCCTATCCTACAATTTCTTCATTATTCAACATATTACGGCTAGCATGATAGATAGTGACTTAAATAAAGAAAAAGCTCAGGCTTCGTTTCGCTTGAGCTTTTTCGATATAAATTTTGACTGCTCATTCAATTGACTCAAGCAATGTAAGCATCACTTTTATGGAATTATCAACAAATGATCGTTTTGGACGAGATGCAATATTACGGCGTCGAGCCATGAAATTACGGAAGAAAACGCGCCCTGGAACCGAACGAGCAATTTGGAGGCTTGGAGCATGTATTTGGGCGAAGGTACCGACGACAGGGAGCTGTCTTCCCACGCGGTCCCGGCGAGAGCACTTAATCCTTAAATAATGGAGCTGTCTCGAAAGTCTGAATGAACTACAACCAGGGGCTAAAATAAAGTTGATCACATGTACTGACCTATACTCTAAAAAAACCCCTCGCTGTTTGAGTAGTAGCAATTGCGACTTCCTCAGGTGTCATACCCATGCAATCAGCGACTGCATTCAGTATATGTCTCAAATACATCGGTTCATTTCGTCCATCCAAAGGTTTTTCTTTTAAATCACGAGGCGTTAAAAATGGTGCGTCGGTTTCAATCATTAATCGATTCAAGGGAATTCTTTTGACCAGCTCTCGAAGATGCTTTCCCCGTCGTTCATCACAAACCCATCCCGTAATCCCGATAAATAAATCCATTTCCAGATAGGTTTCCAATTCTTTGGCGTTTCCGGTAAAACAGTGTACGACCGCCTGATCTATTCTTTGACGATGTTCTTTGAGAATAGAGACAAAATCAAGATGAGCATCCCTTTCGTGCAAAAACAGTGGCATTTGGAGATCAACAGCCAATTCAATTTGTTCGATAAACCACTTTCTCTGAACATCACGAGGAGAGAAATCACGGTTATAATCCAAACCGCACTCTCCAATAGCTACAACATGTGGTAGGGAGGCAAGTTCCCTCAATTTTTTGATGGTAGATTCGTCACAGCTTTTTGCATCATGAGGATGAATGCCTGCTGTAGAATACAGCTTTCCTTTGGACCGACTGGCATATCTTGAGGCATCTACGCTGTTTCTCAAACTTGTCCCCGTCAAAATGAGCGGATATACTCCTTGTTCCTCGGCTCTGGAAACAACTTCATCTCGATCTTGTTGAAAGGATCGGTGCATGAGATTAACTCCGATATCAATGATCTGTGTGTTCAAAAGAATCAATCCTTTCTAAGCATTACTTAGTAGTTGAAGTTGCCATTCCTTGAAAGAAAGGTACTTTCAAAATGAACGTCTGAATGTGAATGATTTACAGGTCTGTTAACGTCAGGCAAAGAATAATAATGAAGGGGCACATGAATGGATTTCTTTCGTCGGCGTACTGTCGTCAAAGAACTGAATCGCTAGGGGAGGTTTACCTATTGTTAGTGACCAGGAATAAGAAAATATCCATCTTGGTGATGAACGTCATCTTGCTTACTTACATGCTGCTGCCTTTTGCGTTGTCTGTAGAAGGGGCACAAGGCAAGGAAGAGAAGCAAACAGCCCAAATCGATGGTAAAACCATTATTTTTAACACGAGCAAAAGTGTTGCGGCCGCCGCTATAGGTGCACCTAGAGGCTTCTATGCAAAATGGGAAATGGATGTAGGCGGAATGAGAGGATGCTCCTCGTTGTGCTGGGACTATTATTACTTCATCAACGATAAGCAGCTGGCAACAGTCTTCCCTGATGGTGGACTTGACGCACTCAATTGCAGTAAGGATAAATGTTTGACCTACCAAATCAAAGGAAACAAACTCGTTCTCAGTAATGGAAAAACGTACTCATTTAAAGTCAATTCGCCAAACGAACTGGAGATCGATGGAGATAAGTATACAAAATATTCGTCATCCAGCGGACTGAAACTTCAAGGCAAGTACGAATCATTCAGCTATACTACAAACCCCCTTGGCAGCGGATTGGCAAGCTCGATTAAGTACACTTTTAATAAGGATGGTACCTTTATAGACAGCAGCTTCACAGGCTTTACAACCGACGGTTCAAGTACCGGAGATAACTCCGGCGTGTCTACCAGCGTTGGTTCGCAGTCCAAAGCATCGGGAACCTACGCGATTGTAAACTATACTATATCTTTCAAATATAAAGATGGTACAGCGAAAAAGCATCTGTTTTTCTTGCCTGAACAGCCAAGTACAAAAATGCTGCGTATTGGCGGCCGCGACTTCCTGATCGCGGATGGAAAATCCGGTTCTAAACCTCAACCTCCAGAACAACCTTATGCAGATTTTCTAACGACAAAAAAAATAGCCAAAAAACAGGTGCTCTTTACCTTCAAACCAAACAAAAGCGATCAACTTAAAAACATAAAAATTACCCTAGACAGCTATCAATGGGCAAAACTGACCATCGAGCCAGCGCACACCAACTCTTTTAAAGGGTTCGGTGATAAGGGGATTGTCGCCTTAACAGCCAAATACCGTATTCATAATGGGTCAGCTGAAACGGTTAATGTCAACAGTTTATCTGCGACGCTTGAGCTTCCTGGAACTAAAGCCAGCGTAAAAGCCTCGAACGGATTGACGCCCCAAATAAAGGATCAGTTACAACCGGGTGAAAGTGTGGAGACCATGACGGTCTTTTTGGTTCCGGCGGAGCATTTCGAAAAGAACAAAGATTTCGAGCTTGGGTTTGGTCCGTTACTCAATCTGGAAGGTAAAGATGTGTTTCATGAGGAATGGATCGGATTTTACATTTGGAAAGACTTGTAGTTCATTGCTTCTTGCCGCTCTTTATGATGAGGCAAGAAGCTTTTTTCCTCATAAGGCAATCTTGAAGCACAGGTATTAATAAGTTTCATAAACGAGCTCGGTGTTCATTTCAAGCTTTTTATTAAAAGCCACGTAAATGTATAGTTGTCCGGCCGGAGTATCGCCTGCATCGTAACCCAATCGAAATGTGCTGTCTTGATCAAATACGAGCTCGGAAAGAACTAACTCGGTTACATCTTCGTCAGGATGCGTTTTGGCAATCAGGTCTATCGCTCTATCGCTCAACTCGTCAAAATGTCCCCATGCTTTCTTGATGATGGGCGACAGCCGTTTCATATCCGCTTTGGCGGGGACATCCACTGTAACGGAAAGCTCCTTCC
This sequence comes from Brevibacillus sp. NRS-1366, assembly GCF_050467985.1. Classification (NCBI taxonomy): domain Bacteria; kingdom Bacillati; phylum Bacillota; class Bacilli; order Caryophanales; family Paenibacillaceae; genus Brevibacillus; species Brevibacillus sp. NRS-1366. The sequence continues at coordinate 35,043 of NZ_JBITPN010000061.1, forward strand.
CTTTATAAAGAAGCCTGGATGTATAGGAAGAAAGCGAGACATCGTACCGAAATGTTCCCGTCCCCTCGACAGTATGATCTGGCTCTATGATGAGATTATTGGAATAGTCCAGTCGCACCAGCTTTGGATTATGACTGGTATCCAGCTTCGAGATTTTATTTTCCGGGCAATAGAGCTCGACTACATGCACATTATGGCTGATATCCAATTTTGTGATGTGATTATTGAAACATCTTAAACTTTGCAAGGCCGGATTTCCGGTTACATCCAAATTCACCAGGTGATTATTATTGCAGCGGATTTCAATCAATTTCGAGCAGCCCTTTATGTTCAAGCTGATCAAATAATTGTGTCCGCAATCGAGATGGGTAAGCCGTGTATTTTGAGCTAAATCCAAATCAAACATTGAATTGTAACTACAGTTCAATTCTTTAACATTCGTGTTCCGATCCAACTGCAATTCTGAAAGGAGGTTCCAATAACAGTCCAGCTTGGCGAGCATGGCGTTTTGACTGACATCCAGATTTCGAATTCGGTTAAAACCGCAATCGACCGTTTCCAACATGATATTGCTCGTCAAATCCAAGGCATGAATTTCGTTTTTGTTGCAGTTCAATTCCTTCAACAACGGATTGCGACTGATATCCAGTTGGGCCAGCTCGTTGTATTGGCAAGACAGCTTTTCCAATTTCGGATTATAACTAGTGTCCAGAAAAGGTAATTTATTCCGTCCGCAATCCAACGTTTTCAGGTTGATATTCTTGCTGATGTCGAGCTCGGTTATATGATTGAACGAGCAATCCAGCACCTCAAGAGACGTGAAATGTTCAATCCCTTTCAGACTGGAATAGCGATGGTTCGCTAGCTGCAGCGATACGATTTGATCCACATCGCTCGTCTGAATCCATTCGCGATTATCGCAGAATTTTTCTAGAACGTATGCTTTGAATCGCTCATCAATGAAATCCTCGGTGATATTCATGGCACTCCTCCTTGGGGCAAGCTCAGCGGTTCATGACTTTTTTCGCCGTTTCCAGTCCTGGTAGCGCTGTGTAATAATCGGCTCGATGATGTGATAGTTTTCAATCGAATCTTCCACATGGTAGATTGTCGGCAAGCCGGCCGCCAATACGTTCGTGAAATCAACAGCTGTATAAAGATCATTGTGGATATCGAGGTATTCGCGAGCAAACGCATCCGCTTCATCCGACAATTCATTCGAGCTGGACACGCCATCCCAGTTTTTCCGATAAAACTCGGCACCTGTCATTTCATTGCGTTTGACAAGCTCGATTTCCGGGGCATCTTCTTTGCGGCTTCGCTTACCGACCAGATCGTTTTTGATCACCCAGGCTATGAACATGCCCGTCGGGACGTAGGCTTGAGTGGAATCCATTGATGACGAATGAGGAGGGATGTATCATTTCAGGGGTCAATTCGTCTATTTCTATAAACTGCTTGCGTTCCTTCTTCAATCGAACGATACTTTCCCCATGCTATTGTTACCTTGATCAAACTGGAAGCTTTTTAACTGCACGGGACATAAGCAAGCATAGAAAATAAAGGTTTGTTATGATGGTATCTAGGAAAAAGATGATGAAGAGGGGTGTTCCTTGATGACAAATAGTAGAATGAATCCTAAGGTTGATGAATTTTTGAGTAAAACCAAAAAATGGAAGGTGGAATATGAGAAGTTGAGAAATATTGTTCTTGACTGTGAGCTGACCGAAGAATTTAAGTGGATGCATCCTTGTTACACGTTTGAGAAAAAAAACATAGTTTTAATACATGGATTTAAAGAATATTGTGCGCTTCTGTTTCACAAAGGTGCCTTGTTACAGGATGCCCATGGGATTCTAATCCAACAAACGGAGAATGTACAGGCGGCGCGCCAAATTCGGTTTACCAATGTTCAAGAAATAGTTGAAATGGAAACTATCTTGAAAGCCTATATTCATGAAGCCATTGAGGTTGAAAAAGCCGGTTTGGAAGTGAATTTTAAAAAGAATACAGAATTCGTAATTCCTGAAGAGCTTCAAAATAAATTCGATGAAATCCCTGCCTTGAAAACTGCTTTTGAAGCATTGACGCCCGGACGGCAAAGAGCATACATTCTTTATTTTTCTGGACCCAAACAATCCAAAACTCGAGAATCAAGGGTTGAAAAATATATGCAGCAAATTCTCGATGGAAAGGGATTAAATGATTAGCTGTCTTCTTTTCAATACTATAGCCATCTCGCTCCCTATTCTCGCCCCGCCGATAAGGTAGGGGTTTCTTTGTGAGACTTCCAATAGCCGCCACCTAATCTTAAATCTGCTCAAAAAAAAAAGCGGGACAATACCCGCTCCGTTGTTATATTCGCCAATACATCTCTACTATTAGTCTTTCCTGACCAACAACGTCACACTCTCCACGTGTGTTGAGGTGACAGGGAGTACACTCCTAGTAAAGAGGAATGCATCGGCCGAGAGAAAACTTATCTTTCCTGACCATAATTGTCAGTGAAGTTGGTTTACTATTAATTTGTACAAAACTTTATAAGGAGGGAATCACTTTGAAGGAAGTGTTAATTTTTATAACGGATGGTTTTGCTGATTGGGAGGCAAGTTACGTCAGTTCAGAGCTAAACAAGCCAGAAACAGGATATCGTGTAAAGACAATCGCGATTGATCAGGAGCCTAAGGTTTCGATGGGGGGGTTAACGGTCCTTCCAGATTATAGCGTAAAAGAATTCAATCCGAATTTCGATATCGCAATGTTAATCATACCTGGCGGAACGGAATGGAGAGAAGCAAAGAATCAGCAAGCAAAAGTAATTGTTGACTATTGTGTGAGCAAGGATATTCCTGTCGCAGCGATCTGCGATGCTACTACTTTTTTGGGAAACCACGGATATTTGGATAATCATAGACATACAGGCAATACTTTACCTTATTTGAAGCAAGGAGCTCCGAATTACAGAGGAGATCAACATTATGTAGATGCTCAGTCTGTCCGTGACGAGAATCTAATCACTGCGAATGGAAGCGGTGCATTGGAGTTTTCAAGACATATCTTGGAGAGATTGGGTGTATTAGAAGGCAATGAATTGAATGAATGGTACGAAATGTTTAAAAAGGGCTACTTTCCCTCATAGCATTTTAGTCTGATAGGAAAGCACGAAAGCATACACGCTGGGGTGCTTTCCTATTTATTCAGACACTAAATCAGGTCAAGTCTCACAACTGCCTCCACATGTCCCGTATGCCGATTGTAGTAACAAACGAGACTAACACCTTACATGTTTCCGTTTGAAACCAAGCTGTCCTTTCACTACTGCTTTTTGAATATTATCGAAAGCGTTTAGAAACTTGCTTTTTGCTTTGTCTTTTTGGACTTCAACTGGACCTACTGCCTTTGCGATTTCTACCGCCTTATCGTGAAGTGGCAAATAGGAAGTCCCCACGGTGTATATAAAGTTATTCATAGCGTACTTCGTTCGCTCGGGAGCATTGTGAATCGTATTTTTCACAGTTTCAAGCATACTTGCAATTTTGCTTTCGGAAAATTCACGATCTGGGCGATTACCCAAAAGCCAACAGTAACAACTCCAGCCTGCTGACATTCTCAGCTCTTCGCCGCTTGTGATCCAGTGATCGGCAACTTCTTGTGCAATATCTGCTTCAGCCAAGGTTACTGCAACCACATAATCGGACAGCATATAAAAATAAGCTGTATCCATCCACCGCTCAAAATCCGCCTGAGTCATTGCTTTTGGGTCTGCAATCACACCGGCAAAGTACATGGCGTCGTAGTTCCCCGTGGCGTAAAGCTGCTCAGCCAAGGGTTGATTGATCTTGATTTTTCTCGCGAGTGGCTTCATAGCTCCTGTAGCCACGCCAAAAAGTGGTTCGTGAGCTCCATTGGATATGTAAATTTTTTTGGTTCGTTCCTTGCCGAGAGCTTCAAGTTCATGCATGACCATTTCTAAATCCATCGCATATCACTTCTTTCATTAAAATCCATTACTCATGTCATTTCTCGTTTGCTTTCTCTACTATACAAAAAGGTACCCATAATCCGCACTTTTTAGTGTTCAGACTATGGATACCCTTTTAAATCGCACCGCTTAAATATTTCCGCCCATACATTCCAACTATTAGTCTTTCCTCACCAACAACGCAACACTTTCAACATGTGACGAGTAGACAGTGAAAACAAATAAAAATTTGTGTCCACAGATTGGTGTTTGCTCTAATAAGCTTTTCGTGTTAGTTATGGATAACCTCCCGCTTATGTGCGGAATATTTTGTGTACGTTGCACAATTTAACTTTTCATCACAAGATTACATGTTGAATTAGCTTGGGATTGCGGAAATTTCAATCCAACGTTCTTGTATTCACGAAAACGCCCAGCCCTAGATAGCTCTTATCTTAGGCGGGCCGTTTGTTGTCTGAGCTTCTTCCTAGATTATACATCTGACAACCAAGGGGTGGTAGCCCCGCAGCGTGAATACAGTGTTATGCGCCGTTACTGTCTTCGAAGCATCACCTAAAAACCTTTGATCAAGATTCCAACTCTATTTTTTACTTCGGTATAAAAACTCAACTTCACCATCTAGCAAATATCGATATTCAAATAATTGCATTGTTCTTTCCCTAATTCTCTCCCGTATAACCGTGCCTAGGCTTACCGATCCTTGTGATCCAAGGTAACCATTATTAATAAATGTCTTCTCTACAAATTTTGTTTCCCTTAAGTGATACTGTAACCATTCTTTCTGCGATTCAATTAGTGCTTCTCTTGGTTCTCTATCCAACTTAGAAAGAAGCTTTTTATATATTTGATTCAACTCTTTATCCCAAATCTCTGTATATTTGCTTTCCAAAGCCCCCCATCCCAATGTTGTACTAATCTCTTTGGAATTTTGAAATTCATTAAATTCCACTTCATAATCATGATCTATAGGATTTCGAAGCATTTCATCATAAAATTCTCCAGTCAAATCATAGTTCCCAATGTTCATGGATAACACTTCATTGTTAGAAGGATCTGATCGACCTTCAGTTATTTCTTTCGATTCTGTTCCATTACCTGTACTCACTACATCAGGAGGCAGTTCAGAATTCATTATTGATTTAGTTTCGCTGTTCAAAGTAGTCGATTGACTAATATTTTGACAAGATGAAAACATTATCGTAATAAAAAATAATAAGAGTATCTTACCTTTCATAAATTATCTCCTTAAATATTATTTTTAATATTTACCGGTAATGGCGCATAACGTCTTATTCACGAACTTCGTAAATAATCCCATATGTAGGGTATTCGCAAAAACTTTTGAACTATCCTCCCTCTATATAGAAAGCAAAATCTCTCGTTTTCATTTGTTTTCTCAAGTTTTCATAGCGTTGTTGGTTTCTAATCATTTGAATACTGGAATAAGGCTGTATTTAAGGTTAATTTTGGGGACGATGAGAAAAAACGAACCATAGTTACCTAACCACTTTTATCCAAAAAGTGGATTGCTAGTAGAATTATGGTCGCACTGGTGGGTGTCCACATATCTCATGGAGGTCAACCCTCCCAAATCTCACAGAGTCTTCGCTCCCAAATTCCTTCGTTCAACCTTTCCATGAGGTGGATGTCAGTCATGCTGCCCGACAGGATCCTTTGCCCGTATTATAGTTGCTTTACTGACTACTCCGTGCTTCAAATGTTATTATCTATTGCTTCACGTTGAGAATTCAAAAGTCAATCTAAGCTGCTCTCAGAAGTTCTACCATTTGAGGAATGTCCTTTAACATACGTTCTTCACTGAATTCACATTGCTTTTTGCCAATCGTAAACAGAATTCGTATCAGCTTATTGCAAATTGCGATGAGAGACAGCATCTTCTTCAAAGGATTATTTAGCCGTTTTGTAAAATATTGATGTAGAGCTTTGAAGGCACTGTTCTTAGCGACCAAAGGCATCGCTACTCGAAAAAGGAGGGCTCGGAGTGTCTTTCTCCCTCTCTTCGTAATTTTGGTTTGTCCTTTGTGCTTTCCAGATGTATTCTCCCTCAGACTCAATCCAGCTAATTTGATGATCTGCCGAGGGTGGGAATAGTTACTGAGGTCACCTACCTCTGAAAAAAAGCCTGCAACCGTATCTTTACCTATACCTGTGATGGCTAACATTTGTTCAACACCTGGAATCTGTTTAAAACTCGGGGAAAAAGCGATCTAGCCAGTTGTGGATTTGTCCTTGAACCGCTTGTAGGTCAACCGATAAAAGATCGCGTATTTTTCTCGCCACACGAAGTTCGGCATACACTCCTTGTGGAATGTTAGGTACAGCGTATCTCCCATCTTTGACTAACTGCGCAATCACTCTGGCATCTTTCACATCATTTTTGGTAGGTGAATTGTCATCTAACTCCTTGCTTTTCTTAACGTGCATCGGGTTTACGACGACAAAGTTAATGCGCTGCTCTATTAGAAAATGAGCTAAATTCAGCCAGTAGTGACCCGTTGGCTCCATTCCTACAACCACTTTCTCCATGCCTTGTTGATTCATAAGTTGTTGAATCCAATTCAGAAAGTGATTAAAATCTGAATTCGTATTTTCAAAATAAAAAGCTTTCCCGAACTCCATCCCTCTAAAGTCCTGCGCACGTGCAACGTGCTTGTGCTTAGCAATATCGACGCCGATAATTAACGTCTGTGAAGTAATTTGAGCAATCTTATCATTTTGGTTATAATTCATTTTGCAGCCTCCTGGTATTTGTGTTCGTCCTTTTTGCTGGCCAGCTCAGGACAACACTTATGATACCAAGAGGCCTTTTTTATGCACAAACGTCATTTTTATTCATTACAGGAATGCTGCTCGTTAGTTTAATAATGAAAATCAACAATTAATAATAACAGTGCCTTATCAAAAAAAGTCCATTAAGCATATGTATTTGGTCTAAAAGTGGTCAATGTCTTATTTCAAGTAAGAAGAATCTACATGAAATGAGTAAAAAAGGTGGTTAAACCCTAGAAGTATCAAGAGGTTTAGCCACCTTTCTATTTTCTATTTTTTCACCAATAAACTGACCGACTCCACATGCGCCGTATGCGGAAACATATCCACCGGCTGCACACTCACCAACTCATAACGCTGCATCAGCTTGCCAATATCCTTCGCCAGCGTCGACGGATTACAGGAGACGTACACAATCTTTTTCGGCTTCACATCGAGCAGAGAGTGGATCAGTGCATCATCCAGTCCCGTCCGCGGCGGATCGACTACGACGACATCCGGGCGCGTGCCTTGCTTCGCCCATTTGGGCATCAGCACTTCGGCGCGGCCTACGTGAAAGCTGGCATTCGAAGCATTGTTACGCTGGGCATTGCGATTGGCGTCCTCGACAGCTTCGGGGATCAGCTCGATTCCGCGTACTTCTTTTGCATATGGAGCCAGCCACAAGCCGATTGTGCCCGTACCGCAGTACAGATCGAGTACCAGCTCGTTGCCTGTAAGTCCTGCAGCGGCTTTTACTTCATTGTAAAGCTTTTGGGTCTGCTCCGGATTCAACTGGAAAAAGGCGCGTGCAGACAAGTCAAACGATAATTCGCCCAGCTGCTCGGCGATAGATGGCTGACCCCAAAGTGAGATCGTCTGTTCACCAAAGACCAGCGATGTTTTTTGCGTATTTACATTTTGTGCGATTCCGACGAGCTGGGGGAGGCGAGTGCGCAGCTCCAGAATGAGCTCTTTTACGCGCGGGATTTCCCTGGTCGCCGTTACCAGCGTCAGTTGCGTTTCACCCGTAGCAAAGGCGACACGCGCTACGATGGTGCGGATGACGCCTGTCCGTTTTTTCTCGTCGTAGACTGGAATGCCCAGCTCCTCGACGATTTGCTTGGCAGCCTGCACGATTTGCGTGGTTGCTTCATGCTGGACCTGGCAGCCCTCCAGATTGACGAGCTTGTGGCTGCCTGTCTGATACAGTCCGGCGATGAGCTTGCCGTTTTGTTTCCCGACCTGAAACTGCGCCTTGTTGCGATAAGCCCACGGGTTATCCATTCCGATGGTAGGTGCGACTGGAGGATTGTTCAAGCGGGTGTACTTGCGCAAAGATTCCACGACAATTTCTTGCTTGCTCGCTAGCTGCGCCTGATATTCCATATGCTGCAAGCTGCATCCGCCGCATTCTTCATAGACGGGACAAGGCGGCTGAATGCGAGAAGGAGATTTCTCTACCACGCGCAGCAGCTTGGCAACGGCGTATTTTTCTTTGGCCTCAGTCACTTTCGCATGCACGACTTCACCTGGCAGCGCGCGATCTACAAATACAATCTTTCTTTTAAAATAGCCGATTCCCTCGCCATTGATGCCCAGGCTTTTGATCGTGAGCGTCATTTGCTGGCCGACACGGATGCTGACGTCTTGTTCTTTTTGATACGATTTCATCTCTTCCGTTCCCTTCAAGCGTTTCGTGATTTACTTAATTATAAAGCATATAGAGCACGGATGCATGCAAGCAGGAATCCCCCAAGAAAGCGAAGGATTCTTCCAGATAAGGGAAACTTCCTCCTCCGCTTTGTTTTTGTTATAATAGTGCGGAGAATAATGAGGGAGTTGTGACGCTAGATGCAAGATCTATTTGACAAAATGAAAGAATATCTCAATATGGATACGGAGATTTCCTTCGACGAGTTTGATGGTTATTATAAAAGCGTGGTTGCGTTCTTAAACGACAACTGGACTGGTCTGAACGAAGAGGACACCATGAAGATGCTGTTCATCCTCGATAACCTCAAATCCAATGGGGAAGACCGTGCCAAGCGTAAAGAAAAGGAAGCCAAAAAATATGCGAAAATGGCACAGCGCACAGAAATCTGGGCGAACGCTCTCATCGGCCGTCTGCGTGAAGCGGGCTTGACTGATGAAGAAATCGGTAAACGCTACGAAGAAATCTACGAAGCTGTATAAATGCCATTAACTAAGATGAAGTCCGCTAGCGGGCTTCATTTTTTTGATGGCAAAAAACCTTGAGGAAATGGATTGTCAAACGATAAGCATAACCATCAACAATGAAGAAAGATCGTTTTTTTTGAACAAGCAAAAGCTATCTGCCGCGGGGCATTATTCCGAATATTTACTTATCCTTCAAGATGTAAATGAAATTCGACATCAAACCTGGCAAGTTTGAATTGGCTCATAAGGGCACCATTTTTCTTGATGAAATAGGGAAATGCCTCCGTTACTACCAGTTAAATTATTACGTGTTTTGCAGGAAAGAGAAATTGAGCATCTTGGCGGAACTGCACCCATACAGGTTGATGTACGTGTTATAGCTGCGACAAATAAAGATCTGCAGGAAATGGTGAAAGCGGGTACTTTCAGAGAGGATTTGTATTTTAGACTAAATGTTATTCCGATTATGATCCCGCCGTAAAGAAGCCGTAAAGAAGATATACTTGCTTTGAGTGAGTAGTTCATTTTTTAGTTTAATGATCTTTTTCAAGCAAATCTCCAAGGGTTTGGAAAAGATGTGAAAGAATTAATGCTAAATTATCCCTGGAAAGGGAAAGTCAAGGAATTAAAGAATTTTATTGAGTATTTGTTTAATTTCATTAAAATAACGGATGGATAACAATGGACAAAGCCGAAGAGCTAATTTACCGGAAATTAGAGATTAAAAAGGAAAATACCGCAATAATCACACCAACTTTTTCTCTTCTAGAGATGGAAAAAGAAATGATTAAAAAAGCACTTGATTATGTCCATTATCATCATTGAAAATTCGACAAAGCAAGCGAACTTCTGGGAATTGGAAGAGCAACTTTGTTTTAGAAAAATTAACAAGTACCAAATTGATACTTAGTCTTATTTTGATACTATCACTTTCTTGCTACGATCTATCTGGAATTTACAATAAATCAGCAACTGTTAGTATCATTTTGATACGAAACGGCTGCTTTTTTTTGTTTAAAACCTTATGAGATAAGGATTTAATCGTTTGGTATGATTTTTGCTTTGTTGTAACGATGAAAACATGAAAGGGGAAATGACATAGCGGTTGGACCATATTCTCAAGCTGTTACAGTAAATGGCTTTGCTTAAGCCGGCTAGAAGCCACGTCGAAGTTTCTGCTATACCTAAAGGTGCCTTAGTTCAAGTAGAAGTAATAGCAAAATGTAATTAGGAGTGTCTTCCATGAAGAAAACCGTTCAAAGCGATATAAAATGGACCCCAAAATCTTCTATTCGCCTCAATTTAAAGATGAGTAATTTCTGATTATTTAAACATTACGGAGAATCAATTATTCAGCACGTGACAAAGTCTTACAAATCCTTAGTAGGAAATGAGCCTGAAAGTGTTGGGTGGGGAGTTTGGACAGATGCCGCCATATTCCAGCAGGCAGGTATTCTTACAGTGAATATTGGTGCATCTGGATTTGGCCTCCATGAATCTGTAGAATGGGTTGATTTTGAATCTGTTTTAACGAATACGAATATTCTCATGGAAAATGAACGAATCTGATTTTCAATAATGAACGAATACAAAGTATCTCCCATATGTCTCAATTGGTTATCAGAGAAGGGTAGCATGGATAGGCTATCGAGACAATGGGACAAGCTGTCTTTTTGGTATGTGGAAATTTTGTTTGGTATGAAACTAGCCATGCAACAAGGAGTTGTTCGGAATTATTTAAAAGGGGAGATTATGCATGTCACAAAATGTTCAGGGATCAAGCAAGAAGAAAAAATTTGAAATGCCCCATGCTTTTGTTATATTAATTTTTTGTATTATGGTTGTAAGCGTTGTCACGTATTTTATTCCAGCTGGAGTATATGAACGAACACAAAATGCAGATGGTACAATGGTGGTGGATCCAGACTCATACCACCTTGTAGAGAGCACGCCGGTTACTTTTATGCAATTTTTCACTTCGATCCCTCGTGGTTTCGTAGATGCTGGCTGGATTGTTGCCGTCACGTTATTTGTTGGTGCAGGAATTGCTGTAGTGCAAAAAATCGGCGTCATTCCGGCCGGTATCAATTTCCTGTCCAAGAAATTTGAGTCAAAAGGAATCTTGGTAATCCCCATTTTAATGTTTATGTTTGCATTAACGGATGCTTTTATCGGTATGCCTGAGCTAGTTATAGTCTATGTACCTATGATTTTACCTCTAATGTTGCGTCTTGGCTTTGACTCAATTACTGCATGTGCAGTTGCTTTATGTGGTTCTGCAGCTGGTTTCTCTGCTGCTCTGACTAATCCATTTACAATTGCGGTCGGACAAAAAATTAGCGGGCTCCCACTCTATTCCGGCTGGGAGTTTAGAATTATTACATTCGTGGTTACCTTGACGATTGGTGTAATATATGTCATGCGCTATGCAAACAAAATACAAAAAAAACCATCGTTGAGTAGTGTTTATCAAGAAGATATTGAAAAACGTCACAAATTATCAGAAAAAGCAAAAATATTAGGTGACGGCTACCAGTTGAATACACGCCAAAAATTAGCTGGTTTTTACTCCATCGTTTTGATTGGCATTATGTTGGTAGGAATAATCCAGTTTAAGTGGGATTTACCTGAGATATGTGCTCTGTTCTTGGCTATGGGTGTGGGTGCAGGTATCATTGCTGGTCTAAAAGTAGATAATCTTTGTAACACATTAGTTGCTGGTTGTCAGGATATGATGATTGGCGCCTTAATTATAGGTGTTTCTCGTGCTATTGCGGTCGTGATGACTGATGGACAAATCATTGACACTGTGGTTCACGGTCTGTCAATTCTGCTTACTGGTACTCCATCTTTTCTTACCGTCCTCTGTATTTTACTCTCAGTTTCACTGCTCAACTTTCTTATACCATCGGGGAGTGGGAAGGCCGTAGTATTATTTCCAATTCTTGCACCATTATCTGACATAGTCGGAGTCACAAGGCAAACGTCTGTTCTGGCATATCAATTCGGTGATGGATTTACAAACTATTTCTGGCCTACTTCGGGTTATTTTATGGCAGCGATATCAATTGCCGGCGTACCATGGCAAAAATGGGCGAAGTTCTACATTCCCTTGCTTCTAATTTGGATTTGCAGTTCGGTAATTTTCCTTTTGATAGCACAATTCATTAAATTTGGACCATTCTAATTAGTTAAACGTATTCAGACCTATAATCAGATGGAAGCAATTCTAACATTTTTTTCATAGGGAAAAAGTTCAAGTAAGATAAAAATGTCTCAATTTTCCAATACAAGGCTCCGGCGTTCGAAGCAGGCAACTTGATGGTTTGGGTAACTGTGGTAGTCGGTATGATGATGTAGGATCACCTCTACATAACTGCGACCGGATGAGATCGGCACCAGAGTAGGAGCGATCACATCCGGTTTATTTGCGACAAAAGCAATTCCGCTAAAAGTGTATGAAATTCTTGCCAAAATCTCCTTACAAAAAGAATATTATTCATACTACCTCCAATCTTTAGAATTTTTAGTGTGAACTTACCATAGTAGGAACCATTACCATTGGGATTTCTGAAGAGCCGGATTAATTGGACGTACACTGGACTTCTATGACTGTGTCTGAAACAATCAGCAGATTGATGTTCTGTTCTTCATGTTGCATGCTACGCAAATAGGCGGCTTGAACGGCGGGCACGTCAACAGCAAGGAACTGGACGCCTTATTGGAAAAAGGTAGATCGGTGCTTGATCGGGAAGAACGTAAAAAGGTGTATGCCGAAATACAGGATAAATATGGTAATCTAGAAATGATCACCCCATCCCACCGTAAGGAGTTGGACACTATGAGCAAACACAAGCAGCATAGGCTTCCTTCCTTCTTTCCCTCGCGCTTTTCGCAGGCATCTTCACACTGCCACTGACGAGTACCACTGTCGTGCAGGCAGAGGGACCACTCGATCCGGCACCCGTTTTGACACCCGGCGTCGTCAATGAGAACAACAGCAAAAAAATTCTCTTTGACAACACGCACGGACAGACGGCAGGGGCAGCCGATTGGGTCATTGACGGAGCGTTTTTCGATTTCGGTCATGCGTTAGCGGATGAAGGGTACTATGTAACAGAACTGCGCAAATCTACGCCTATCACGCTCAGCGATTTGCAGGATTATGCGGTATTCGTCATTGGGGAAGCAAATATTCCCTATCAAACATCTGAACAGCAAGCGATGCTGCAATACGTTCAAAACGGCGGCAGTATTTTTTTCATCGGGGACCATTACAATGCGGACCGCAACAAAAACCGTTGGGATGCCAACGAAGTGTTTAACGGCTACCGACGCGGCGCCTGGACAGATCCTGCCCAAGGCATGGGCACGGAGGAGCGCAACTCAGCGGTCATGCAAAATGTAGCAAGCTCTGATTGGCTCGGAAATAACTTTGGCATTCGCTTCCGTTACAATGCACTTGGCGACATCACCGCAAATAATGTAGTCCCACCGAGTGAAGCGTTTGGCATTACGACCGGTGTGAGTACAGTAGCGATGCATGCAGGCTCGACCCTGGCTATCGTCGACCCGAATCGTGCAAAAGGGATTGTCTATCTCCCGAACACGAATGTGAAGTGGGGCAACGCGGTGGATCAGGGAGTCTACAACGGCGGGGGTATCAACGAGGGACCTTATGTGGCCATCTCCAAAGCAGGAAGTGGGAAAGCAGCATTCATCGGGGACTCTTCGCCTGTGGAGGATGCTACACCAAAATACTTGCGAGAAGAAAATGGGGCAGCCAAAAAGACGTACGATGGATTCAAGGAACAAGATGATGGCACGCTGCTTGTCAATCTGGTCGAATGGCTGGCTGAACCAGAGTCTTACACCAGCTTTGATCAGTTGAGCGGCTTTACCCCGAGTCCCGTGACACAGCTCCTCCCCATGGAAGACCCACAAACCTCCACGGAACCCGTACCGGAGCCTTGGGCTGCACCTGCTGCCGGCTACAAATGGTGGGATTCCTCTACGTTTAAACCAGGTTCCTATGGCACGGCGAGCACCACGCCCAATCCGGGACAGGCATATGAAGATTTTGAGACAGGTACAAAAGCCGCCTATGCAGCTGGCAATGTGACGCTCGCGAGTGGATCGTGGAATTTGGACAACGCTTTACTCGGAAATACGACCAGTGATAAAAAGCTGGGCAGTCAATCGGTAAGAGCGCGTGCGGCCGGGGCGATCACCATGAATTTTGACGTCAGCAACGTTACGACGGTTAGGATTTCACATGCCAATTACAGCACGGACACCGGGGCGCAGTGGAAGCTGCAAAAGTCGGTGAACGGCGGGCAATCGTGGCAAGATGTCAGCAGCTTGCAATCCAGCACGGCCTCGTTGCAAGAACAAAGCTTCGCAGTCAACCAAACGGGCAACGTCCGTTTCAAAATTGTCGTTGCGGGTACTTCGGGCAAGCGCCTCAACTTTGATAACATAACGTTTGACAACTAGGACGAGTACATTTATAATTTGTAACTAATTTGAATAGTTCGTTAGTAGTTGCGTAGATAAGGAAGAGTAGAAGCAGTGAGCAGCGTGCAGAGAGTCGTCCCTTGTGCTGAAAGGAGGACCGCCGGCCTGTTTTGAAAATCACCTTGGAGCAGTGTCCTAGAAAAGAGGAGCTTTCTGTGAGTAAAGGACAACGGGTTCGTCTCCGTTACCAGACGGGAGTTCCTTTTGTTGAACTTCCTTAAGTCTGTTTTTCGTGAGGGAAACAGAACAGCTGAGTGGTACCGCGATGCCCTCGCCTCAGCCAGCCATGCGCACACAAGCGCTGCTGGCGGGGCGGGGGCTTTTCTTTTTTCCATGAAAACGATAGAGACAGGAGACACCTTTGGGAGGAGCATTCAATAGATGAATACAGTAACAACAGTAACCGTAGAAGAGATCGTGGTAGCCAACCATGCGTTAAAAGATGTGGTGGAAAAAACACCGCTGCAAAAAAACAAGGTGTTGTCAGAGCGTTATGGATGCAATGTTTATTTGAAACGTGAAGACTTGCAGGTGGTACGCTCGTTTAAAATCCGCGGTGCTTATCATTTTATTCGCAATCTTTCGGCAAGCGAGCGGGAAAACGGCGTCGTCTGCGCCAGTGCGGGCAACCATGCCCAAGGTGTGGCTTATTCTTGCCATCAGCTGAAAATTCAGGGGACCATCTTCATGCCGACGACGACGCCCCGTCAAAAAGTAACACAGGTCAAACTGTTTGGTGGATCCTACGTGGAAGTCGTACTGATCGGCGATACTTTCGATGACTCTTTTGCGGAAGCGATGAAATACTGCATCTCGGAAGATCGGACCTTTGTTCATCCATTTGACGATCCGCTGGTTGTAGCCGGACAGGGAACCGTTGGCTTGGAAATTATGAACGATATGGAGGAGCCTGCCGATTTCGTCTTTATGAGCATTGGCGGCGGCGGATTGGCAGCGGGTGTAGGCACCTATGTGAAAGGAATCAGCCCTGACACAAAAATGATCGGGGTCGAGCCGGCAGGAGCAGCGTCTATGAAAGCGGCTCTGGAGCTGGGCGATGTAGTGACCTTGGATGAGATTGATAAATTTGTCGATGGAGCTGCTGTTAAACAGGTGGGTCAATTGACCATGTCGCTTTGCCGCGATGTGCTGGATGACATTGTGGTAGTGCCGGAAGGAAAAGTGTGCACAACGATCCTGGATTTGTATAACACCAATGCGATTGTGGTAGAGCCAGCGGGAGCCTTGTCGATTGCAGCCCTTGATTTGTACCGCGAACAGATTGCGGGCAAAAATGTCGTGTGTGTCATCAGCGGGGGCAACAATGATATTGACCGGATGCAGGAAATCAAGGAGCGCTCTCTGTTACATGAAGGATTGAAACACTACTTCGTCATTCATTTCCCGCAGCGTGCCGGAGCATTGCGCGAGTTTATGGAAAAGGTGCTCGGGCCGCATGATGATATCACGCGTTTTGAATACACCAAGAAGAACAACAAGGAAAATGGACCTGCATTAGTAGGAATTGAAATGAAGTGTCAGGCAGATTATCAGCCGCTGATAGCACGTATGAAACAGCACGGAATCAGCTATGTAGAGATTACAAATGATCCTTATCTGTTCAATTTGCTGATTTAAAAGGGCTATTAAAACAGTCTGGAAAGCAGAGCTGTGATCATTGTGTTACAACAGATTGCGAATTTGCAAAAATGTATGAATACAGCGAAAAAGAGAGCAAACGAGAGAGATTGAGCGCGAGAGAAAGATAATGCGGCGTAATGTATTATAACAAACTTTTATAAAACAGCCCCTGTTGTAATACAATACAGATAACAACACACGGGGGGTTAAAATCATGACGCCGATCACTACTTTCTTTCGCAATTTGGAAGCAAAATGCTGCGCTGCTTGCGGGCAAACCATCAACGAACAGGCAGAATCCTACGCTACAGAATGCTTCACTTGCCAGGAACAGGCATCCTTCGACGCCTACAAGCACTACCACCAAAAACGCTAATGAACCGATTCGAGAGATAAGGTGTACCGCTTGGCAGCAGCCAAAAGCAGGTGCGCCTTTTTTGTTTAATTGTAAGGGATCAAACAAGGTACTCCTAGTGTCTCTTCAGAATGTAGTAACATTTAAGAAGAGACTAGAGAGGATGAGACGTTTTGAAAATCGTTCCTTTTTCTGCCAGAGTGAATACAGAGGCGGGAAAATTGTTAGCGCAGTGTCATCGACGAGCAAGTGCCGCTATTCATGCCTTGCCAGATCAATTGGAAGCAGAGGCAAATGCGGGTACGTGCTCTTGAGGGAGTACGCATACCATTGGCGACGCCAGAAGATCGCGAATGTATCTCAGTTGATCCTACCAAGCCAAATCCTCTATATTCTGTGTAGCATTGTACACAGATTCGCGAAGAGTATTCGCGTCTGGTCGACACTGCATCCTTTCCAGGAAAATATTGATATTAGGAGAGTGTACAGGAAAACTACGGAACAGGAGTCAGAATCTCTTGCAGCTATCTGTTTTCTTTGAGGATCGTGTACAGCCGTACATTCGCTAACAAATGAAAGGCTTCATCCCCGAAGGGATTATCTTTCTCTTCACCAACGTGTCAAGGGTTCGCTTCGCCTTGCGCCCTTGACTCTGTTGGCTCCGAAAAAGATATCCCAATTATGGAGTTGAAACCTTTTCATATGTCGGTTTGATTGAGTTTACACGAAATTCTTGACAGACCCCCGACGTTTCTTGAAATCCTTTTAAAGCTGGTTATTCTTCATTTCTTTTTTCTCTTTTTCCTTCTTCTCACGATCTTTTTTCTGTTTAGTCTCATTTCCTTCAATAGGTATCATTGATTCTAGGCCAAATCCATATACTAATTCTTGATATAAGGCTGATTCTTTTGTTACATCTTTGATTTCATCGGGAGTGAAGTAAATACCTTTTGTTACCTCAAAGCATTCATGCCCTTCACATATTAATTCTTCTGGAGACCATCTATTTGTAGCTTTCTTAAAATTCTTATCAATGATCTCTTGATCAACAATAAATATGCCAAGAGATTCTTCACTTGGTTGATCAACTACTCTATCTCCCCCTCCTCCTCCATACAAGGGATGAGAATTATTAGGATCATTGAGAAAGGGAGTAAAGGAACAACCTGCTGTAACTTCCACATCAACTAAATGATAATTAACTTCTTTATATCGCTTATGTCCTTTACTTAACTTCTCAATTTGTTTTTCGATCCTTTTTACAATTTTGTCATTACTTACATCTTTACCACGAATAGTGGAAACATTATCAACACAAACTATCATTTTTGAACGGTTTTTTGTTAAGAGCGTACCTCCTACGAACATATTGTCTTCATGCTCATGGGAGAGTTCTTCGGATTCATTAGACGCTGCTTTAGCTTGAGTAAAATAATTTCCACCAATCAGTATCGCAGCGATTAGTGTAATAACAGTAAAATAACCAATATTTCTCTTATTCATTTTACTAATCCCCCCTGACTTCTGCATCAACTGAATCTAAATCTAGCTGTGTCGGTTGTGCATAATTTGTAGAACAACCATAAGCTCTACTATGCATTATGCTCTTCGTGCATGAATTCCCCAATTTAGTTCCCCCATCTATTAAACCAAGCAGATGGCCAGTTTCATGATTTATCGTGTGTGACCCTCCATTGGTTAAATCCACTGATCGTATATAAGCAACACCATAATTCCAGTGTTCATGGCCATCAGGTTGTTTAACTAAGCCATACCTTCGTATGCAGGAGTATTTGGAAAAGCTGGTTTCATCATCGCACTTTACTGTGGAGTTCGTATTATCCTCAATGTAATAGCGAAAAGTTGTTTCTTTTTCCTCTGCAGAAGTCAAGTCACTGCAATTACTATTGTACCCTTGACCAAAAAAATAAACTCTATTATTTGCTAATTCATCCCATCCTCCTTCAGCATATAGTATATCTCGAATGGTAGTGTATGCATCTTTTTGACTCCAAGATGAGGATTTTGCCGTCTCGACACAAAAATACTCATCCACTGATCTTAAATGTGTGCTTACAATATGTCTCTTAGGAGAGTAGGGGTGGTGTGCAGATGCAGTTGATTGAACTAGAAGCATAAGCAGTAAAAATAAGGTTAGAAATTGAAACATTCTTCTCATTACTCAATACCTCCTGAATTATTTTAAATATCGAAAATAAAAATTTTCATTATAAGTAAACCTCCCCCTTTAAAAGCAAATTGTGGAAATCAGTACAAGCTTATATTATAATCATTGATATAGAAACACAATACATAATTTCCAAAAAAAGGGGAATGTTGATGAAAATGGTAACTTCTTGTCTAGTTGTTTTTCTTTTAATTGGATGTGAGGCAAAAGATAACCTGATATCCCTATCCCCATCCTCTATTGTAGATCGTGACGAACTTGTAGAGAAATATCAGTTAATTCATGACTTTAATTCTGGTGAGGAGTTCGACACGGAAAAGCTCAAGGAAATACAGAATGAATCAAAACGCAAGGATTATAAAATAGTTCTTTCCGAATTCTTTACGCAGCATTTACAGAAGGAAATTGAGTCATTTCAAACCATAAATAAAGACGATAATGGACGCCATATTTTGGTGATTACGAAAGATAGGTGGTTATACAAAGTAAGCAT
Organism: Brevibacillus sp. NRS-1366; assembly: GCF_050467985.1. NCBI lineage: Bacteria > Bacillati > Bacillota > Bacilli > Caryophanales > Paenibacillaceae > Brevibacillus > Brevibacillus sp. NRS-1366. The sequence goes on from NZ_JBITPN010000061.1 coordinate 54,169, forward strand.
AAAACAATGGCCGGAGTTTAATAATATTTGGACAGTAGATATGTACGGTGGATATTTACAGTCTGAGTAATAGTACTTGGGTAAAAATTAGTCATATATTATCGAGAAATGAGGAAAAAGATTGTTGTCAAAAAATTCCCTACTTTTTATTGGTTTGGCCGTCGCTATAATAGCCACAATAGGCAGTTTGTTTTTGTCGGAAGTCATGTATTTTATTCCTTGCGAATTATGCTGGTTTCAGAGAATTATGATGTATCCCCTCACCCTAATATTAGGATTAGCTTATCTAAAAAGAGATTACAAACAAGCCTACTATGTATGTATACTTTCAATTTTGGGAGGGCTAATAGCTCTATTACACTATTTGATTCAAATGCTTCCTTTTGAATCCAAAACCTCTTGCGGAATAGTTCCCTGTACAGTTGATTATTTAAATTGGTTTGGCTTCATAACCATTCCTTTCCTTGCATTAATAGCATTTTTAATAATTAGTATTACATCTTTTACTGTTTGGAAAAGGGTTAGGGAGCATTCCTGTAATGAATTAACGCATAGTTTGAAAAAAGAATAGCGCCATCTGTATCTGGGTATCGATGATGTGCACATACACTGACCTAATCTAAGGAGGACGCTAGCTAGGAATCATAACCAATCAAGCAATCAAAATCAACAGATTCAGGTGGTCCTTTTTACTTATTACCATGTCAAGAAGAGAAAAGAGCTTGACGACAATTCGCCAACCAAGAATGACATTAAGGATGCAAAAGTTGTCGCTTCGCTCGTTCGAGACGGTCGTTACTTTGCCACCCTTCCATATTTTCACTTTTTACTCTACTTTCTTCCGATGATGCTTCAGTTGTTATTAATGAAAATGTTCGAAAGAGTGAGAGGAACAGAGAGACTCTTTATTTTATTGAGGGAGAGATTTATATGGGAAAAATAAAAACAGGAAGATTAGTAATAGTTTTGGGCTTTGTCATTTCTGTTTTAGGAATATTTTGGGGAATCTACTATTATGCTGGATTACAAAAGAATACATTTAATAACGAGAATAGTGGAGGTAATCCGTATGAAAAAGAAGTTCTTCATCAAGAAACAATAAAACAACTGAATGATCCACTGTATCAAAATATTATTTTGCCAAAAGAACTCGATAAACGTATTCAGAATAATAATGAACCATTGTATGTATATTTTTATAGCCCAAAGTGTACACACTGCCTTAAAGCAACACCAAAGCTAATGCAAGTAGCAAATCAATTAGATAAAGAGGTTTTAATGTTTAACTTGCTGGAGTTTGAGAATGGATGGGATGATTATCAAATTGAAGCAACTCCAACCTTAGTAACCTATGAAAAAGGGCTTGAATCCCTTAGGCTTATTGGGGACCAGGATTCTAAATCATATGAACAGTTTTTTTTGTTAAAGTAGAGTTAAAATAGAATCGTCCGAGGGGAAAAGCCGCTGTCGTGTTTGACTACAGCGGCTTTTTTTCTATCCTTTAGCGATGAGTGGAGGATGCCTTCGAGGCTTGTTGCTTTACATAGTCAATCAGCCCGAGCTGAAAGCCCTCTTGGGTAAGCAATCGCTTCGCTTCGTAAGTACTTGCATAGTAGGCGTGAACGTGTGAGTCGTTCTCTAGAACTTGCCGGCATGCCTCATCAGCGTACAGCTCCAGGTACCAATCTGCTGATTTGATCTGAGCGATCAGGTCTTCATAGGGGGGATCCGGCTTTTTCCACGGATTCAAGCGGTGAAAAATTTCACCAAAGATCGCAACAACGATTAAAATTCCGATTAAAAACATGGCTGTCACCTCAGGCAGTAGGTTCCCTCCCATGTTACCACTCTATCGCCCCACTTTTCTATGGGGAAGTCGGGTCAGCTTGCAAAACCATGATAAAGGAGGCATGCTAGAAGAGAGGTACTAATGGTACGAAAAAAATCTTGTAGAGGGGAAGGAGGAAAAAGATGTTTCACCCATTGGTTTTTGACAATATCAAAGTAGTGCTGGAAGGGGCAGTATATGATCGCGATTTTGATGGAGCGATCACGATTACCGGTAGATCTGATGTGATGGATATGGCGACCTTCCACCGGATGTTTCAGGTTGAATTCACACGCGTTGATCAGGATAAGAACGAGCAAGCCGTAATCGCCAAAATGCAGCTTCGCACTGGCCTGGCTGATATTGCTGCTGAACAATTGGAGCAGCCGTTGACGGAACACATCGGCTGTACGATTTGCATTCACTTTCATGTGCCACTGATGACAACTAAAGATATTCCACAAAAAGTCAGAGAGATTACCTCGATTCTGAATGATATTTGGGGAAATCGTCCCTACATCACGCAAACCCTCAAGGCACGTGTAGAAGAACATCGGATCGAGTGGCCACCACACCATTTGGAAAACCAAATCACGCTTGATTTTCATCGGAAAATTGACGAGGGCAATATTGATGATCTGCGGTTTTTAATCGATCACACTGTGCAATCTTTGACGGAGCTGCAGGCGTTTGCGGACAACGAAATCATCTAAATTTTTACGGAGGCATTTACAAGTGTGTTCATGCGTATTATTATTTTGTTAACCTTATTATTATTTTAGTTAACAATTGGAGGCTATTACGCATGAGAAACGAACGCTTGAGGTGGTTGCTCTTATCTGCTATCTTTGCTGCAATTATGGCTGTCTTGTCGCAAATAACCATTCCGCTGCCCATGATTCCGATTACAGGGCAGACGCTGGCAGTGGGCTTGACCGCTACGATTTTAGGCAGCCGTTATGGGACATTGGCATTGATTATTTACGTGCTATTGGGAGCAGTGGGTTTGCCTGTCTTTACGGAGGCGAGTGGCGGACTGCAGATCTTGGTCGGCAAAACAGGGGGATATATTTTCGGTTTTATCCTGACCGCGTATGTGACCGGTCTGTTTTTGGAAAAAACCAGCTTTACTTTGAAAAATGCCATTATCGCAAATATTATCGGCATGTTCATTACGCTTACTTTTGGTTCCATCCAGTTGAAATTCGTACTTGATATTCCATGGGATAAAGCGATTGCGTTTGGCGCTACACCGTTTTTAGTGGTAGGTGTGATCAAGGCCGTACTTGCTTCTCTCATTGGAATAAAGGTACGGGAGCGTCTGATTGCGACTCGCTTGCTGCGCAGCGAGCAATCTGCTTCTCACTAAATCGTAATCATTTCAAGGCCATCCGACTTCGGGTGGCTTTTTCTCGCATAATCTCCTTTTTGTGCCGGATACTAATCCGTAACATGCCGTATTTACACAAGGAGGATAACATGAATGTAACGATAACCGGACCTAAGGGTCTGCCTATTTCGGGAAATTTGCTGTCATTTCGCCGGAATCCGCTTCAATTCATTCGTCAGGCGTCTGAAGAGCATGGCGATATCGTACACTTTAGATTCGGACCCAAGCGTCATGTCTACTTGTTGACGAACCCCGATCAAATTAAAGAAGTTTTAGTCACGAAGCAGGGAAATTTTCGGAAAGGGAAAGGCTTGCAAGTGGCGCGCGCGGTAGTCGGAGACGGGATCCTCACTAGTGAAGGAAAAAAGCATATGCGGCAAAGAAGGTTGATGCAGCCTGCTTTTCATCGTGAGCGGATAGCTGCTTACGGTCAGGTAATGGTGCAACAAGGAATAGACTTGATGGCTGAATGGAAAGACGGTGAAGTTCGCGACATTCACCACGATATGATGAAAGTCACACTGGCCATTATTACAGAGACCATGTTTGGCAAAAGCATCAAGGAAGGGGCCGACCAGATCGGACAAGCAATTGATATCGGGTTGAAGTATGTTGCGGGTAAAGCGTCTTCTTTTATCGACATCCCACTTTCTGTGCCCACGAAAAGCAATCGGCAGTTTCTCGAATCCAATGAGACGCTGGACAAAACGATTTTTGCTTTGATTGAAGAACGACGCAGTAGTGGAGAGAAAGGTCAGAATGATCTTTTAGGTATGCTGCTGGCTGCCCGTGACGAGGACGATGGTCAAGGAATGACAGACGAGCAAGTACGCGATGAAGTGATGACCATCTTTGTAGCTGGCCACGAAACAACGGCGAATACGATGTCATGGATTTTTTATTTGCTAGCCACCCATCCGGAAGTGGAGAAAAAGCTTCATGATGAGCTATCGACAGTCTTGTGTGACAAACTGCCTACGGTTGAAGATCTACCCCACCTCCCTTATACCAATCTGATTGTACAAGAAACGCTGCGATTATATCCGGCAGCGTGGACGATCAACCGGGAAGTAGTGGAGGAAGTAGAGATTGGCGGGCGCACATACCAGCCAGGGGAAACCTTGATGATGAGTCAATACGTCATGCATCGCAATCACCGTTACTATGACAATCCGGATAAATTTGTACCTGAACGCTTTGAAGGAGACTTGCTGAAGCGGATTCCGACATATGCTTATTTTCCGTTTGGGGGTGGTCCTCGTGTATGTATCGGAAATAACTTTGCGTTGATGGAAGCAGCGTTGTTGCTCGCAACGATTGCACAGCGTTATCGCTTGCGTCTGGAAACACCAGATCAAAAGGTGGAGCCAGAGCCACTGGTGACACTACGACCAAAAAATGGATTACCGATGCGTGTAGAAAAAAGAGGGTAGGGCTTTGCGAGAGGGATTTTTGGACAAAAAAAAGGCATCTTTTCACCTACGGTTACGCCGTGATGTGTCAGATACCGAACTGGGGGTTATTTATCACTGAAAGCAACATGCTTACAAGAGATACTTTAACAGAGAAAAATAAAGAATCTATTAACTGGCTATAAAGCGAAATAAATTAAGCGTGATAAAAGGGAATGGTGAAGGAGAAACTGCTTCCTATTCCCTGTTCGCTGTTTACCATGATCTCACCGCCGTGGCGTCTAACGATGCTTTGGGAGATCGTCAGGCCAAGTCCCGTACCACCGTTGTTACGGTTGCGGGATTTTTCCGCGCGATAAAACTTGGTGAATATCTTCTGCAAATCTTCTGCAGCGATTCCTTCTCCTTTATCAATTACTGTGAAGAGGACATGTCCCTCACGTTGATCACACGTAATCAGAATGGAGCCATTCGGTCTATTATAGTAAATCGCATTGTTGATCAGGTTTTCCATGACGCGCCGCAGCTTGGTTTCATCTGCCTCGATATGCAGCTCATTGGAGATGCGCAGTTTCCATTGAAAGGAGAGGCCTGCCTCTTTGATGCGGGTCAGATAGTCCTCGATGATTCCTTTCAGGAAACCTTTGACATGGATGCGGCTAATATTCAGCCCCACTTCTGTGCTCTGTTGACTAAAGTCCTGCAATTCATCCAGCAGCTTTTCCAGATCTGATGTTTTTAGTTCGATTTTACCCATCTGTTTCTGAATCCGTTCGAGCTCTGTGACACGGCCCGATCCGATGTAAGAGGCATAGCCCTTAATCGTGGTGAGCGGCGTGCGGAAATCGTGCGCGATAGAGGCAATCATTTCAGATTGGCGTTCCTCGGAAAAGCGAAGCTCATCCACCATGTCCCCAAAATAGCGGAAGAGCTGACCGAACTCATCGTGTGACTTGTACGTAAAAGTAACCAGCCGTTTGCCCTCGCGGATTTCTTGCGTAACCCGCGACAGCTCACTCACAGGCCGCAGGACCCAGCGAACGAACAGAGCCAAGAGCACTAAGCCAACCAAGACCAGGCTGCCGTAAATAAACCAGAGCATCATGGAAACTCCCGTCGTAGACATGATGTCATAGTCATCTGTGTAGAAATAAATGACAATTTCCCCTTCGCGTGGCGGCTCCTGCTGGAAATGGTATTCCGCAACTGATTTAAGCTCGCTCTTTTTCGGGGTTACTCGGTTTGAATTGTTCGAGGGAACTTTTAAATCGTACGCTTGCGAGGTTTTGCTGTAGATCGTATTGCCATTGGCGTCCTTGATTACCATTCGGTACATGACGTCTTCTGGCAGTTGTTTCTCCAGTTCTTGGCGCTCGGTGGGATCTTTAAAGTTGCTCGTGCGCAATAACTGATTGAGTAGCACTTTTTCCGCTGCTTCCTTTTCATACTGGTACTGATTGTGTCGGTCATTTTTCAGCTGGTCGACAATGATGTCCTGGAAGACGAATTTAAATAAAAGGATATTGAGCGTAATCAAAGCGATAAACGAGAGAAACAGTTTATTGCGCAAACTCATTTATAGCTTCTCCCCAATGAATACGTAGCCTGTCCCCCATTGTGTTTTGATGAACTGGCGATTCGTTTCCAGTTTTTCGCGCAGGTTTTTGATGTGAACGGTCACGGTATTGAGAGAGCCGTAGCCATAGCCCCAGACCCGATCGTAGATTTGCTCGCGCGTAAACACGATACCGGCATTTTCCGCTAAAAACGTAAGCAATTGAAATTCCTTGGTAGACAGCTCGATCTTTTCATTGCTGACATAGACGGAATAGGTTTCTTTATGAATTTCGAGATCCTTGAATTTCAGTACCGTAATCGGCGAGTTGGCCGATTCCTTATCCGGCGCCTCCTCCGTATGCTTGCGAATGCGCTCGTAGCGGCGCAAATGGGCACGGATACGGGCAAGCAGCTCTTCTGTGTCAAATGGCTTGGTAATGTAATCATCTGCCCCGATTTCAAAGCCGACGACCTTGTCCACCGCTTTTCCTTTCGCGGAAAGAAACAGGATCGGCAAATCCCACTCCCGGCGAATTTGCGAACAAAGCTCGTAGCCGCTCATATTGGGCATCATGATATCGAGCAAGATCAGATTCGGACGATGACCCTGGTTTAATAGTTTGAGCGCATCTTCGCCATTCTCGGCAGAGGACACCTGAAAGCCTTCGTTTTCCAATATATCTTCAAGCAGTTCAATAATCTCCAGATTGTCATCAACAATTAAGATGTGATCCTTCACCGGTATACCCCCAGTTACTTCTATTAATAAGGAAGTAAGTAATAAGTAAATTACGATTTACCCTTGTCTATCATAACATGCTTTGACCGGAAGAAGGCAAGTATACCCCGATTCATCAGCATATACTTATAAGTAAGGTCACCTCTTGACACCAGGTACTAAATTTCGTCAGAAAAAGCCAGAGACGCGAAGTCCCTGGCTCTTATTTTTTTGCCGAACTACTTTTGAGTTGCTTGATCTTCCGGCAACGATGCAGCTTGCACCGCTTTTTCCTTTTTCGGAGCTTCAGCCTTTGCTTCTAGAACAGGTGTGCTGACGCGCTTGGCACCAACATAACGCTTGCTCCAGTAGTAGGGATCGTTCAACTTGGTGTTGACGACTCCACGACCAGTTTCCGAGTGCACGAATGTGCCGTTCCCGATGTAGATGCCTACGTGTGAAATGCTGCGCCCATTTGTGTTGAAGAAGACAAGATCGCCTGGTTGAAGATCTTTCTTGGCAACTGTCTCTCCCACTTCATATTGAGCAGCAGAATTGTGCGGCAGCTCTACACCTAACGCATCAAATACGTAGCGTGTGAAACCGGAGCAGTCAAAGCCCTTTTTGGACATGCCCGACGATTTGTAAGGGACACCGTACAGATCGCTAACTACATCAGTTAGGGATGTACTCTCTGCAGCTTGTGCAGCGCCGGCCCCCATCGCCAGCAATCCAGCCATAAATAAAGATACTACCAACTTGCGCAAAAGAAACTGCTCCTCTCATTGAGCCTACGAGGTTAGCTGAAGGGTTCGGTCGAAAGGACTCCCTAGACTGCCGTGATACACAGCCATTCACCCCAAAAACATGGTTCCCCCGTTTCCGCCAGGCGGAACTCGGCTATTTTCGATGTTTTTTTACACGCATACTCAACAGAGATTCTACGGTTGTCCAATATTTCCTCTTTTTCGATGGTTTGTTCACAATTCCGCCACAATATTTTGTCTGATGGCGTAACGTTTTGGCTGGGAAATGTAAGCTCTCATTCGGCATAGTCCGCCCCATCAGCTCGTCCGATTTGGGCAGGAAACGTTCTCCGTCCAAGGACGGAGGGAAAAACCAACCGCTCGCCCGTTATGGGGAGCCTACGCTTGGGGATACAATAAAGCCATAAGGTCGACCTGCACCACATAAATGGCGATTGGAGGTAAGCAAAAGATGAGCGAACGGTCTGGAAAGATACTGCTCGGGCTGGTTCTGCTGCTGATTGGCGGCCTTGTTCTCTTGGACCAGTTGGGAATCGATAGCGGTGATTTGATTGGCGTGTTGATTCCCGTAGTAATCATGCTGTATGGGGCTCGCAAGGTAATGGGTAGCTCGGGGTCCCGCTTTTGGGGAGTACTCGTCTTCCTGTTCGGGCTACTAATGCTGTTTGGGAAACTACATCTGTTGTTTCACAGCATTCTAGCCATCGGGGTGATCTATTTAGGATATCGCCTCTTACGTCCCCAGCCTGAACCAAAAGAAGCACCCAAAGCTTGGGAGCGCCAGTGGGCAAAAGGAATTTTAAAGGAAGACTCGCTAGATGACTGGGAAAAAAGTGTGACTAGACGCCAGCCGTAAAGAACTTTTTGAACATGCACTGAAAAGATCTTTGTCGAATGAGCTTTTGGATGAAACTAAACGATGTGATATGATGAGGAGGAAATAAAAATGAGTATCTTTAGACGTTTGCGTGACTTGACAGTAGCTTCGGTGAATGATGCCTTGGATTCGATGGAAGACCCGGTAGTTATGCTGAACCAATACATGCGTGACATGGAAGTTGAAATCGGACAGGTGGAAGTGGCCGTAGCGCGTCAAGTTGCTTTGGAAAAGAAATTCCGCCAGCAATTGGATGAGGCCAACGCTCTCATCGAAAAACGGGATCGTCAGGTTAAGCTGGCTTTGACTGAGGGAGAAGACGAGCTTGCTCGCCGCGCTCTGGCAGACAAAAAGCAGTATGAAGGACGTGCAGCAGAATACGAAACCCTCTACTTGTCGGCTTCTGAGGCTGCCGCTCAAATGCGGGAAAAGCTTGCTGAGCTGAAAGAAGAGTTCTATAAAATGCGTGCGAAAAAGTTCACGTTGATGGCACGTGCCCAGGTAGCCCGTACGCAAAAACAGGTGAATCACGCGGTTGTCGGAATTGGCAACCAGACAGCAGGTCGTGGTTTTGCACGAATGGAAGAAAAAGTAATGCGCATGGAAGCAGAAGCGCAAATGAGTGGACAATGGCGAGGATCCAATGTGGGACATGGCTGGGAGAACGCTTTGTCAGAGCTGGAAAAAGACGATTTGGATATGGAACTCGCCAATATCAAAGCATCCTTGCAAGAGAAAAAAACACCGGTCCAGAAACCTGAGCAATCCTAATTGGACAGGAACTAGGGGACTGGGTGTAGAATAGAGTGTGGCAATTAGGCAGCCTGGATATCAGGCTGCTTTTCCCCTAGGAGGTACAATTCTTGGTAGACTTCTTGGTCTTTTTGCGACGGTTTATCGCTGAACCTGGACGCGTCGGCAGCGTTATTCCCAGCTCACGTTTTTTAAGCGCACGCATGCTCGGCGGCATCAATTGGGATTCAACTGACGTGATTCTGGAGCTGGGTCCTGGCACGGGTGCTTTTACTCACGCGATCTATCAAAACATACGTCCCGATACCCACTACGTGCTTGTGGAGCGCGATTCTCAGTTTCGGACGATGCTGCATTCCCGATTTCCCGATATACCGATCAGGGAGGAAGCAACGAGACTGAGAGAATACTTGGAGGAGCTAAATCTCAAACGGGCAGATGTGATCATATCTGGACTTCCTTTTGCGAACTTCCCGCAAGAGCTACGGACAGACATTTTAAATGAAGTACAATCCGTGCTGAAACCAGGCGGGCTGTTCATTACATTTCAATATTCGCTACAACTCCAAGCTGAGCTGCAGGCGCGTTTTTCCTGGGTTGAGACTAGCTTTACCCCTCTGAACATTCCACCTGCATTCATTTATACATGTCGTAACGGTCAGAGTGAAAACGATCGGCATGGGGCGTAAGAGAGGAGACTTCCGTGAAATTGTCCCGCTTGCATAAAATGTTGGCTGGTGTCCTGATCATTTTGACTGGGATTGGCCTTTTGTTAAATGGCATGGGTCTTATCAAGTTCGGTCTGTTCGATCTGTGGCCGATGCTCTTGGTCTACTTTGGCGTTCGCCTCTGGAGTCAGAGCAAGCGGATCGGCGGCGGCATTTTAATAAGCCTGGGAACGATCATCGCGCTTGAAATGTGGTTTGGCATCGGAATCGATGATTTGTTCCAATTAGCGGTGCCTCTGGTGTTTATCTACTTCGGCTTCCGTTTGATCCGGGGAAGAAAAGGGGAAAAAGCTTCGCGGATTGGTAAGATAACGTTGCCCAAAGAGCCCAATCAGGATGACCCCGGGTACCAGCCAGATTTAGAGTCGAATAATGGCGGGGAGCCTGGACCTAGGGCCGACAACAACTGGAACAAGTGGAGGCCACCTGGTACGACGAGGTCATCGGAGGAAGGAGCATCTTCCGCTAATCGGGACCGCATGTTGCCCAAAGATTCCCGCAGTTCGCTGATCGGGGATTTTCACCTGACTTCTGGCAGATTCGAGCTGAGCCAGCTTCATGTCTGGCATGGAATCGGTGATGTCGTTATCGACTTGTCGCGCGCCATGCTGATGAAGGAAGAGGCGCTTCTCGTGGTAGAGGGTTGGATCGGCGACGTTACGATCTACGTCCCTGTGGATCTTCCTGTACTCGTTTCAGCCGAGCTCACGATCGGTGATTTGGAGATTTTCAGTCACCGTCAGGGAGGGGTCAATCGTAGTTTGATGATTCGTTCTGATCATTACGATCAGGCGGTGCATAAAGTAAATTTGCATATCTCGCTGCTAGTCGGCGATATAAAAGTCAAGTACATCTAGGAGGTACTGGCGGATGCGTCGACAGCGTTTAGCAAGTATACAATGGCAGTATGTACGCTACGGCGTCTTGCTGGCTGTAAGTGCGATTATCGTCGCGTTTATCTGTTTCTTTTCCCTCTACTTTCAGTGGAGGAATGATGAAAGTATTCACCAATGGTATTCCAAAATGGTGCATGATCCCCAAGTCGTATTGTGGTTCGGCGATGAAAGCGGATTTACCCTCTCCCCGGATCCGGATTGGCTGATTCAGCTAGTAGCATTTATGGTGTCCTTGCCAGCAGGTGTGATTATCGCTCTGATTTTTTCTTATATTGGCGGAAACCTGCTGAAGAAAAGGCTGTTCGTTCTGTGCGAGGCATCCATGAAGCTGGGGCGTGGCATGCTGTCTTACCGCGTGCCTGAACTGGGTGTCGACGAGGTTGGCGAGCTCGGGTGGCAATTAAATCGGCTTGCTTCGCAGTGGGAAGAGCAGGTCGCGTCCTTGCAGCGTCTATCCAATTCGAATGCGGCTCTGGCAGAACAGCTGAAGCATGCTGCTGTGACGGAGGAGAGACAACGATTGGCTCGTGAGCTGCATGATGCTGTAAGCCAGCAGTTGTTTGCCATCGCCATGACAACCGCAGCCATGAAACGGCTGGTTGAGAAAAATCCGCAGCGTGCCAGCCAGCAAATCGAATTGGTGGAAGAAATGGCTGCGGCAGCTCAGGCGGAGATGCGGGCCCTTCTGTTGCATCTTCGCCCAGCTACCCTCCAAAATAAATCGTTGAAAGAAGCCATTTTGGAACTTTTAGATGAGCTGACACGTAAAAATACAATGGAGCTGACGTGGGAAATTGAAGATGTCGAAGGCTTGCCGAGTGGGATCGAGGATCATCTCTTCCGGATTTTGCAAGAATCTCTCTCCAATACGCTGCGGCATTCAAGAGCCAGCCTCATTGCCGTAAAATTGTTTACTTTGCAAGGCCAAGTCCGGTTACGGGTAACAGATGATGGAGTAGGTTTTGATCCGGATGGGGAAAAACTGACTTCGTACGGGCTGCGCAGCATGCAGGAACGTGTGGCCGAGGTAGGCGGCTCGATGGAGATTTACTCGAGTGTAGGAAAGGGAACGCAAATCGAAGTGCGGATTCCCCTGATGTCACAGGTAGAACGGGAAGGGTGAGATTTCTTTGATTCGGGTATTACTGGTTGATGATCACGAAATGGTACGGATGGGACTAGCCGCTTATCTTTCGACAGAGGACGATATTGAGGTCGTGGCCGAAGCGGGAAGCGGTGAAGAAGGCGTACGAATGACTGTTGAACTTCTTCCGGATGTTGTTTTAATGGACTTGGTTATGGATGGCATCGGGGGAGTGGAAGCGACGCGGCGCATTCGTGAAGCCTGTCCTTTGAGCAAGGTCATTGTGCTTACCAGCTTTATCGACGACGAGAAGGTGTATCCCGTTATCGAGGCAGGGGCGTTTAGCTATTTGCTCAAAACTTCCCGCGCGGCTGAGATCGTCAAAGCGATCCGTTCGGCGGTAGCAGGAGAGCCCGTACTGGAATCGCGGGTGGCTGGTAAAATCATGGCCCGCTTTCGGCATGGACAGGAATCTCACCCCCATGAACAATTGACGCCGCGGGAGCTGGAAGTACTGAAGCAGATCGGCCTGGGCAAATCCAACCAGGAAATTGCCGATGAGCTGATTATTGGAATCAAGACAGTCAAAACCCACGTAAGCAACATACTAGCCAAGCTAAACGTGGAGGATCGGACGCAAGCTGCGATTTATGTTCATACGCATAATCTGGGCTAGGAATGGATTTTATAGATAGAAGAATGTATAAGCAGGCTCACTCTTTTGAATAGAGGGTGAGTTTTTTTTGTATATGTGGTAAAGATAGTAAGTAATAGCTTTTGGAAAGGAGGGAACGGAGATGAGGCACAAACCTCAGACGCGCTCCAAGGTGCTTTTGGCAGACAAGGGTGTAGATATCGTCGGAGATGTTCATGGGTGTTATGACGAATTTATAGAATTGCTGCAGCGCTTAGGGTATGAGCGAAGCCAGGACGGCATCTATCGCCACCCCCGCGGCCGAAAGCTCCTTTCCCTCGGTGATATTACAAGCAGAGGTCCTTCTTCTATCAAGATGCTGCAATTTTTTTTGCTTCACATCTCAGCCGGCGTAGCTGAGATGGTAGATAGCAATCACGGATGGAAAGTGGCGCGCTGGCTGGATGGCAGACCAGTAACATTGGCACATGGGGATGAAAAGGTAGAAGAGGAGCTGCGGTTGTACCAGCAGGAGTTTGGTCCGAAAAAGGCAACGCTGCTGCGGGAGCAAAGTCGACGACTTCTTTTTTCTTCTCCATCGCATATGATGATCAGGCGAAATGATAAGTTGATGGCTGTTGCCGTCCATGCAGGGATTCGGGATGATTTCATTGGAATGGAGTCCCCGGCGGTGCAAACGTTTTGCAGGTATGGGGATGTAGCGGGAACAGGGTCAGATGGCCGCCCGATTCGCAGGGAATGGGCAAAGGAACGTAAGCTCACGCATCCATTGATCGTTTGGGGCCATGATCCGCGTCCTGAGCCTGAACGCAAAAACGGCACACTCAATATCGACCAGGGGTGCGTATTTGGCGGAATGCTGACCGCTTATCGCTTTCCTGAGGACGAATTGATATGTGTACCGGCGAAGAAAAATTATTCGGGATTGACGGACACGCCGTTGACGCGTTATACCGCTGATTGAGAATCGTTGTTCTTGCTCTTATTTTTGTACTGACTCGCTTCGTCTTTGCTGAATTGCTCAATGGTGTTTTTGGCGGAGGAGTGAATCCCTACACTTGCGAGGCCTGCAGTCAAGCCTTCCAAGAGAGCCGCCTTCCAGTCAAATGCAGGTGAATATAGCCATTGATTCACCAGGTAGAGCCCGACGATTAAAACCACCGCTACCCAACTGCGCAGTTTTTTGGGAATGCGAAGTACGTCCGACAGGGTGGCGGTGCCAGCAAGGGCAAATGCGATTATAAGGCCCAAATCAAAGCCCACGACGTACTACCTCCCTGTTTATATTAGGTTTTTAGCTTTTCGTACAACCGTTTGAGAATTACTGCTTCGGCCCATAGGGGCAGCGGCTTGTCAGCTTGATTGCGCCAGTCCTCATTGGTCAGGAGCCCTTGGTCAAACATCCAGTCGATTGCTTCTTGCTTCCAATCAGGCAAGGTGCCATCTCCTTCATTTCCGGGATTTCCGGTACCGCTACCGTTTCCGGGGCTGCCAGTGCCAGGATCGGGGGGAGAAACTGCTGGTGGCTTATACGAAAGCTTGGCATATTCACAAAAGGCCCTGACGACTGCTTCAGCGAGGTCTTTCCAGTCCTTGGCCAGCTTATCGGCATCGAGCGGGTTGTCGGCAAAGCCGTATTCCACGATGACCGTTTCCACGTTGCCGGTTTCCCGATGCATGTAATAGTAATCGAGCCCCGGGTTGTTAGGCAGCGTACGGGTGAAAATCCGCCGGTTGGGCATGCCCTCCGCTTCCAAGTCCTCCTGAATCAGGCGAGGAAAAGCAGCGGAACCGTAAATGGAGTAAATCACTTCTGAGCCTCTGCCGTCGCCTGAATTAATATGGTTAGAAATGCAATAGCGGGCTCCACTGTTGCGGACAATCGCTGTGCGTGCGTCGCTTGCGAGGGTCGTATCGGATGTTCGCGTCATAGCAACTGCTATGTTCAATTCCCGGAGTCGATTGTATTGATAGGTGGAAATCATGAGGGTCATATTCTTCTCTGAAAATTGGGTATTATTGCCTCCCCCGGGATCTACTCCGCCATGTCCGGCATCGAGAATCACGATAGGATTCATTGTTACATCACCTCTTGCAATTAGGATATGCTAGTGATAGCAATCATGCTTGAGGCTGTCTCATCAATTTCCAATGGTGCAATGTACAGATTGTCCAATTGTGGTACAATAAACATGTACATAATTACGCAAAGAGGATGGTAATGTATTGATGGCTTGGTACAACTGGGTAATTCCGATTGTTACACTCATACTTGGCCTCGTAGGCGGATTTGCCGGAGGCACTTATTATTTGAAAAAACAGGTGTCCAATATGCAAATGGACGACAAGCAGCTGCAAGCCATGGCCCGTTCGATGGGTATGAACCTTAACCAAAAACAATTGAAACAAATGAGCCGTACGATGAAAAACATGAAAATGCCTAATAAATTTGGAAAATAATAGCGAAAGGGTGTCGCTATGGGGCCGACCCGTCTACGCTACACGATGATTGGCTTTATTCTTGGTGTGTTAATCGTGTACATGAAAGCACTGCCGATCGGTGAAGGAACCCGATTTGCAGCCCCTTTTTATTTAGCGGGCGTCGGCCTGCTAATTGATGGCATCATTCTACGCTTGAAGCAGAGAAAAGGAAACGAATAGTAGAGGGGAGCTTGGCTGGATGCCAGGCTTTTTTTCTTGCTGTTCTTGCTGTGGTGTGGGAGAAGCACATTTCCCCTCTCCGCTCCGGTCTAGGTCCCACAAGGGAAGTATAGACTGTCCGCTCCGAAACAATTCAGGGGGAAACGCAAAACGGCGCGCAGCTCTGTAGTGGATTCATAGGTTGCGTTTCTTTTTCCCCTGAATTCGTTTCTACGCTAAGCTGGACTTCGCCAGTCGCTCCGAGTGGAAATATGCTTCTCCTTCGGTACTGTTCGCTATTCATCGGGGTGGGGGCCTGGCATTCAGCCGTGCTTGTCAGGGTAACAAAAAAGCAAGGGATAAGACCTACTGAAATGAATTTATTGCATACAAAAAAAGTGACGGTCGCCCTCGGTAGGGCGCCACTTTTTTTGAGAGATTGGAATTTATAAGTTTTTTCTCTAGTTCCCAAAGAAACTCCGTTGAACGTTCTCAAAAGAAAGTAAGGGGAAGAGCAAGGCTGGCCGAGGAAAAAGGAGAAAAAAGCGAAGCTCTTTGGGGACCAGCCGAGGAGGAATGGAAAAAGAGAAACACGGTTTTAAGCGTCCACCTCTGAGATACCCCTTGAATCGGCTACTTTGGACGCGGTTTCACTTTTTCCATGTAGCCGTACAGGGATGACCCCTATGCAGGGGCCCCAAGAAGCTGGAGCGTTTTCTCCTTTTTCCTCCTCTCCACAACAGCCCGACAAACCACTTACCCAAAAGAAGCTTGTTTCTTTCATTCGACAATCTACGTAAAAATCAATTCATAAATCATTTTGGTTATCAACGTGATGGAAACGACCAAAAACAGAGGGCGGACATAGCGGACGCCTGTTTTGATCGCCATTCGGGCGCCAAGGGTAGCTCCGAGGAGCATTGCCACACCCATGACCAAACCTGTCAGGAAAATGACCTTGCCCTCCATCGTGAAGACAAACAGAGCGGAGATATTGCTCGCCAGATTCAAAATCCGTCCGTTTCCAGCAGCGATGACAAAATCGTATCCAAATAGCAGCACCATTAAGAAAACAAAAAACGAACCAGTGCCCGGTCCGAAAAAGCCATCGTAAAAACCGATGACAAAGGTAAAGGGGATCCCTACACTGAGCGTGAACTTGGTGTAGCCTTTAAAATTGGAATCTTGGCCGAATCGTTTGTTAAACAGCGTGTAGACGAAAATAAGTGCCATCATTACGATTACGAGTACCTTCAATAATTCCTGAGGGACAAACAGCACCGTCTTGGCCCCAAAATAGGCTCCGACCAGTGAGACAGGGAAGAGAATGAGCATGAGCTTCTTGTCGAACTTGCCGCTGCGAATAAAGGTTACAGAGCTGGTAACGGACGAAATCGTGCCTGCCAGCTTGTTCGTTCCCAGTGCGAGATAGGGAGGAATCCCCAAACCAAGCAGAGCGGGGAGGGAGATCAAACCGCCTCCACCTACCGTACTATCAATGAAGGCTGCGACAAAACCAAAGAATGCTAGAAAGACTACGGTTGAAATGTCCATTTCCACAAAAAATCACCTGGTTCTCTAAGTTTGTAATAATCCAAGTCTAGCACGCTATTTCCTGTTGGAGAAGCAAGGATTTTCGCCTCCTTCCGGGTATTTGGTATAATATAGTAAAATATTCCAAAAACGGGCAACCTCAAGCACTCGAAGCTCTACAGGCTTTATCAGAAACGATCACGAATAAACTATCAGTAGCGCTAACATTCGTTTCCACTCATGAAGAACGTCACTTCTTTTCATTTCCATTTGATTACGGAGGGGACCTATGAAACCTATCAATAAATTAGTAGGCGGCTTGCTTTTGGTTTCATTATTATTCAATGTATACATGCTCTCGGAAGGAAATCAGAAGGTAGCTACAAAAAAAGTTGATCAGGAATTCAAAGTAAGTATTAGAAGAATCGCTTCTGCTTTAATCTCGGAAAATGGGGATTATGGTAGCTATTTACTTGCAATGGAACATTCTTCTAGGGCTAACTCCCTTTCCAGATTCACTTCTTATGCAAAAAGAAACGGAAACGTAGGAGGATACACGGCTGAATTTATTAACGCATTCCGAAATTTAATCCTCAATAAAAAGCAAGTAAAAGAGACGGATGAGATCATTGATTTACTCTCAAAGCTTGCTGCGAATCCAGAGAGTATAGAAACAGCAGGAAATATATTAATTCTTTTAAATGAAGAATCAATCCCATGACGGGTGACCTACCATGCAAGCTGCAAATCTCTGAAATAATTTGATAGATTAATATACTTTGCATACCGATTTGTTGTAAAAGTGTGTTCCTTGCAGTATAATAAAGGCGTAGCTTGACCCATACATATTTTGAGGAGGAATGTTACAATGGCACATCAACTTCCTGCATTGCCTTATGCACACGATGCTTTGGAACCACACATCGACGCTCAAACCATGGAGATCCACCACGGACGTCACCATGCTACGTATGTTAACAACCTCAATGCAGCTCTGGAAGCACACGCTGACCTGCAAGGTAAAAGCGTAGAAGAGCTCATCAGCAACCTGGATGCTTTGCCAGAAGGTATCCGCACTGCAGTTCGCAACAACGGTGGCGGACATGCTAACCACACTCTGTTCTGGGAAATCCTGAGCCCGAATGGCGGCGGCGCACCAACTGGTGAACTGGCTGACGCGATCAACGCGGCTTTCGGAAGCTTTGACAACTTCAAAGCTGAATTCGCAAAAGCAGCAACGACTCGCTTCGGTTCCGGCTGGGCTTGGCTGACTGCTGAAGGCGGAAAAGTAGCAATCACTTCCACTCCAAACCAAGACAGCCCTGTAATGGAAGGCAAAAAACCTATCCTCGGTCTGGATGTTTGGGAGCATGCTTACTACCTGCGTTACCAAAACAAACGCCCTGACTACATCGGTGCGTTCTGGAACGTTGTAAACTGGGATGAAGTTAGCAAGCGCTTTGCTGCAGCGAAGTAATTCTGATTTCGGCCATTCAAAAAGGCTTGTCTGCTCTACATGAGCGGCAAGTCTTTTTTTCGTAATTTTAAAAGGAAACGCAAGGAAAGGATAGTAAAGAGAACAAATATGCGTTATAATACTTACAAAAAGTAACTAAGTTTAAAAAGTTAAGTTCGAAGAATATAGAGGAGAGTGTTTTACGATGATGCCATCTTTGTTTATCGCGCATGGAGCGCCATTACTCGCGATTGAAAATAACGTTTACACAGAGGCCCTGAATCACTTACCAAATTTGCTGCCGCGTCGTCCACGGGCGATTGTCATGTTCTCGGCTCACTGGGAGGCGTTTGAGCAAACGGTAGGTTCCGTAGACACATTCCCGACGATTCACGATTTTGGAGGATTTCCACAAGAATTGTATGAGATCCAATACCCAGCAAAAGGCGACATGGAAATCGCCAAGGAAACTGCCGAGCTATTGGAAAAAGCAGGAGTGCCTGTCAGTTTGAACACAACGCGCGGCCTGGATCACGGGCATTGGGTGGTTCTCCAGCATATTTATCCGGATGCGGATGTTCCTGTTGTCGCCCTGTCCGTCAATCCAAATCTTACAATCGAACAGCAGTACGCGATTGGCAAGGCACTCAGTCCACTTCGCGCCAAAGACGTGCTGATTATCGGCAGTGGCGGAACTATCCATAATTTCTCTTATATCGACATGCGTGAAACTTCCGGCGGCGCTTTTGAATGGGCGCTCGAGTTTGAAGAATGGCTGCAGGAGACACTGACTGAATGGAAGGTCGACGATCTGGCTAACTTTCGCATGCGGGCCCCACATGCAGATAAAGCGGTACCCGTTTATGGAAGCGAGCATTTTGTCCCGTTGGTTTATGCGATGGGTGCTGCAGACGATGTTCGCTTTGCGAAGCGCCTGCACATGAGTTTTCGATACGGAAGCCTTAGCCATACTATTTGGCAGTTTGGTGAAGCGAAGTAATGAAGCTGGGCATGGAGGATGTTTATCGAGAGTATAAAGCGCTCCTGTTTTCCGTTGCCTATCGTATGCTGGGCTCCGTTACAGAGGCGGAGGACATCGTACAGGAGACATTCCTTGCTTTGACACAAAGCGACATCAGCGACATTCACCATGTGAAAAGCTATTTGTGCAAGGCTGTGACCAACAGTTGTCTGGATACACTAAAATCCGCGCGCTGGAAACGGGAGCAGTACGTAGGAGAATGGTTGCCTGAGCCGTTTGCAGAGGATAAGGATACAAACGATCCGGTGCAGGCGGTGATGGAGAAAGAAGCCGTTTCCTATGGTTTGCTCGTGCTGTTAGATACCCTCTCGCCAGCAGAGCGGGCCGTCTATGTCCTACGCACCGCTCTTGATTACGATTACGGTGCGATTGCTGAAATAATGGGGAAAACGGAGGAGAGCTGCCGCAAGCTGTTTAGCCGGGCAGGACAGAAGCTCAAAGGATCCGGATTGCAAGTAGATGTGCAGCCGGATCGCTCCACCCGATTGGTGACCGAGCTCATCCAGGCGATTACCAGGGCTGATGCCACATCGTTAGTTCGCTTACTGACCGAGGATGCGGTGTTGGTAAGCGATGGTGGCGGAAAAGTAAAATCGGCGCTGCGTCCAATCTTCTCCGATCAGCGAGTTGTTGCCTTTTTGCTTGGAATTTGGCCGCGGTGGGCACCTACTTCGACGATGCAGGTACACCCGATGAATGGTCAGGACGCAATCTTGATATTTTCAGAAGGCGAGCTGAAAATGACCATTCAGATCGTGATGCACCCAGAGGAAGAGCGGATCGAACGGCTTTACATGGTCACCAATCCAGAAAAATTATCCCATCTATTCGCGAAAGCTTGAAATGCTGTCACAAGAAATACTGGTCACTCGTCTTTGAGGGTGTAAACCAATTTCAAGGTGGAGAGGAAAGATGACCATGAAAGCCAGAATGAATTATCGCGCTGCAAATCCTCAAGCTTTGCAAGCGATGCTACAGTTGGAAAAATATGTGCAGGAGAGCGGATTGGACAAAAAACTGATCGAGCTGATCAAAATTCGTGCCTCCCAAATAAACGGCTGCGCCTTTTGCCTGGATTTGCACACCAAGGATGCACGCAAGCTGGGAGAGACAGAGCAACGCATTTATTTGCTCAGCGCATGGAGAGAATCTGCGGTATACACCGAGGCAGAGCGGGCTGTGCTGGCATTGACAGAGGCAGTGACCGTGATCACAAAAGGCGGCGTATCCGAAGAAGTTTATCAGCAGGTCAGAGAGCATTTTGACGAAAATCAATACGTGGCGCTGATCATGGCGATCAATACGATCAATTGCTGGAACCGGATCGCGATTTCGACAGGGATGAGTGCTCCTGCTATGATGTAATGAAAAAACGACACGCCTGCTGCATGGCAAGCGTGTCGTTTCTCTTTGAGGAGAAATGATCTTAGATTATACATCCATCTCCACTTTCCGCCCCGGATAAAACTTCATGTCCTCCGAACGGGGATTGCCTTTTGCCGAGATCGAAGTAGGCGTGATTCTAAAAATAGCGGTCACACTTCCCATCGAGGAACGGTACTTCAAGACGTGCTGCAGAGGAAGCGGTTCCGAATAGTAGCCAGGCACGTATTTGTCGATCATAGCTTGCATGACATCGCGCATTTCTTCTGGCTCCTGCACTCTTTCAATCGTTCCTGACAAAAACACGCTCATGTACATGGTGTCGATATGAGCAGGTACGGGATCGGCAACCGTGCCGTACTCTTCACAGACGCTAAAGCAGACGCGGTTATTCGCATTGATCATTTCGATTTTTCGACCGGAATCAGCTCCGTGAAAATAAATACAGCCATTCCACCAGGCAAAATTCAAAGGAAGAATGTATGGCTCGATCTCGTTGGACAAGCCGAGATGGCCTACTTTGGCTTGGAGTAAAAACTGATCAATCTGCTCCTGATCAGTGATCGTACGCTTGGAATAACGAATTGGAATCATGGTAAGTCCCCCAGTCTACATGCATCTACAATTCTTGTTACTTGATCGTAGTCTGTTTTTGACTGGGTATGAAGGGGCAATTTTCATGAAATAGAACGGGTCAGATGGGAAATGCAAAAAACCGCCCAATGACTTTGGACGGTAGAGTATTCAACCAAGCTGTCGATTCGAATCCAATTTTTTTGCGAGCTGATCTTCGCCGCGATGAATCCAGCCGACAAAGGAATCGCGAATGGTCAAATCAAAATCCAGATACACAACTGCGACGAACATGTAATGACTTTTTCCTTGGAAACGGGAGCGGTAACGCAGGTCAATCCATTTCACCTCATAGCCAAAAGGGCGCTCCTTTGTTTCCACATGCACATGATGGGTAAAGGCGAGGAAGGATTGAACCTTGAAGCTTTTTTTGGCAGCGGCGATTCGCTCGTTTTCTGACTTGATGGTAAAAGTGTCCAAAACGACCACTTCTCCTGAATGAACCTCTCCTACATACCAGTGGTGCTCGGTCTTGGCGACGAATGTCCAGTGCGTCCACGAAAGAGTTGGGATGATCGTATAGGTCCCGGATTTTCCTATCCGCTGCCGCACCAGCTCTGTCGTTCGTTTTTGCACCTGACAGCGCCAATAATAGTAGCCTGCGATGATCACATAAATCCAGAGGAACGACCTGCCCGGATCGACGCCTGCAGCCCACAGCATAAAGCCGACGAGATGAGCGGCGAAAATGAACGGGTCAAAAATAAAGATGGCATTGAGAGCGACCCATTTATCACGAAACGGGTATAAGCCCTTCGTGCCATACGAATTGAATAAGTCAACGAATACGTGCAGGCAAACCGCTAGAAAAATCCAGCCCAATAAATGGAGCCAGGACGTTTGCGGCATGAGTGCCTGTATGAGGACAAAGATTGCACCTGTCCACAGAAACAGTGCTGGAACAGAGTGTGAAACACCCCGATGGTTACGTACATAGGCTGCGGTGCCACGGAGACGGACCAAGCCATCCAGATCAGGTGCTTGCGAGCCGATGACCGTACCGATCATGACGGCCCCGGCGAGTTGCGGAGTAGAAGCTACAACAGGATCGAGATAGGCGAGACCAGCTAATCCAAAGCCCATGGCAAAGTGTGTGGCGGTATCCATGGAATCGTTGTCTTCCTCCTTTCCTTCCAGGCTGTGCTTATTGTTTATTATAGCGCGAAGGTCGATATATTTCCCTCATTCTGCTGAAAAAAATTGTGATCTTGTTCCCATCTGGAGGGAAAGGTATGATGAAGGGGATGAACCTCGAAAGGGAGGGCGTTGGTGGGTGCTTACTGTTTTTATTGAATATAAGCTAGATCCAGAAAAACGTACGCAAGGTATGCTGCTTCTGCGAGATATGGCTGCCCGGATGGAAAGCATGGGAGCTCGTCAGTACCGCACTTGGGAAGGACTGGACCAGCCGGGACTGTTCGTAGAAGCGTTTGATGTTGAAACTGCCCAACAATATGAGCAGATAAAGGAAATGCGGCTTGCTGATCGCGATTTTTGCAACTGTGTGTCGGGAGAGGGCAAGCTGCATGTTTGGGCTTTTCGTCCCGCTGAGCTTTAAGAGGATTGAACAGGATTTATAAATAAAAGGAGCAAACAAAAAAGAAATGGCAAGGAAAAAAGAAACGAGCTTGCAATATACATTACCGGAAGAATTTCACGTATTTGGGTTCGCCCAAGATTTATTAGCCTGGTACGACTCGCAAAAGCGTGATTTGCCTTGGCGAATCAACCGTGACCCTTATCGTGTCTGGGTGTCAGAAATCATGCTGCAGCAGACTCGAGTGGAGACGGTTAAGCCTTATTATGCGAATTTCATGGAAAAGTTCCCGACGGTAACAGATTTGGCGGTAGCACCGGAGGATGAAGTACTGAAGGCGTGGGAAGGACTCGGTTATTACTCCCGTGCCAGGAACCTGCAAGCGGCAGCCCGTGAAGTAACCGTACACTACGGAGGTGTCGTGCCGGATACACCAGAAGAGATCGCAACATTAAAAGGTGTCGGGCCGTATACAGCCGGGGCGATTCTCAGCATTGCGTACGAAAAGCCGGAACCAGCGGTAGATGGCAATGTTATGCGCGTCTTTTCCCGCCTGCTGTATTTAACCGATGATATTGCCAAGCCTGCCACAAGAATCAAAATCGAGCACCTTGTCAGACAAGTCATCCCGACCGGACGAGCGGGAGATTTCAATCAAGCGTTGATGGAGCTGGGTGCGATGGTCTGTGTTCCTCGTACGCCGCAATGCTTGACCTGTCCGGTGTTTGATTACTGTATGGCACGTCAGGAAGGCGTACAAGAGGAGTTGCCGATCAAAGGAAAGGCGAAACCGCCTCGCCCCGTAAATCTCCAGGTCGCAGTCATCATGCGCGAGGGCAAGGTCTTGATTAACAAGCGCCAGGATACAGGACTCTTGGCCGGCATGTGGGAATTTCCAATGGTGGAGTCTGATGCAGACAAAGATACAGCCAAGCGCGAGGCACTTGCGGGTGGACTTCGCGAACGGTTCGGAATGGACGTAGAGGTGCTGGAGCCGATTGGTGAGGTGCAGCACATTTTTTCCCACTTGCAATGGAACATGCAGGTTTGGTCCTGTGACTGGATTGATGGCGATGAGCTTCCGTCTCATACCCGTTTTGAAGCATGGGAAGAGCTTGATTCCTATACATTCCCCATGGCCCATCACAAAATTAGGCAGTTACTGCAGCGATAACTGATAGGCCAGCAAGAGCGAAAAGCTGTCGAGAACATCTCGGCGGCTTTTTTTTGAACGAATGTAACCTTTTCTCAACTAGTTCGACTAAATGGTATCCCAAAAAATAAGGGGGTGTCTCTTGTTGAATGATCAAGACAGTCTCTCTGAACAAATCAAGTGCATGTACCAGCAGCACTACCGAGATGTGTATCATTTTTTTCTGCTTTTCACAGGCACCAAAAGCCAGGCGGAGGATTTGACGCAGGAGGTCTTTATCAAGGTCTTAAAAGCATTCCCTACGTTCCAGAATCGATCCGCCATCAAAACATGGATCCTTTCGATCGCAAAGTATACAGGGATCGACTATCACCGCAGGAAGAAGCTGATACACTTTTCCAGCCAACTTTTACGTATTCTTCCCTCAAAAAACGGCCTGCCAGAACAATTGCTGGAAGAAAAGGAGGAGCGTGCGAGGTTAGCTGGGGCGCTGTGTAAGCTGGGGCCGAAATACCGGATGGTCATCATCCTACGCTGTGTGAACGAGCTGAGTGTGAAGGAAACCGCAGAAATATTGGGGTGGAGCGAATCAAAGGTGAAGGTCAGCTATCACCGGGCACTAAAACGTTTAAAGGATGATCTCTTGTTCGTGATGGAAGGAGACGATTCACATGCCAAACATGGAACAGCTCATACAGCAAATCAAAGCGTTGAAGGAAGAGCCTGACAAAGGTTTTGTGACAGGGTTGGAGGCGAAGCTGGTGAAGCAAGCGAATCAGATTGAGGCGAAAAGCAAAGCAATGCGGTACGTGGGTGTAGCATGCGGGTTCATCGTCTGCCTGCTATTGATTGGCTCCTTTAAAATGAATGCAGAGCAACGAGTACCTGCCTATGTGGAAAAATTGGAATCACCCGCAGTCTTGATCTATCAGACACACAGTCAGGAGTCGTTCCACTTCGAAGCCAAAACCCCTGCAGATTCCCATGCAGTCAGCGATCCGGAAAATAACATTTCACTCGTAGGCAAAGGACTGGCAGACTCCTTACAAAAAAATAACGTCAGTACGATTCAGTCCGCCAGCGACTTTCAACAGGAAGTAGCCTCGGTACAGGAAAACGTTGACGTGTACACACTGTCCCGGGAATATGTGAAAGGGCAGCTGGCCATTCATCCTCATCTCAAGGTTGTCCTTGATGTTCATCGGGACTCCAGAACAAGGGAGATGACCACGCTTACGATGAACAACAAGACGATGGCGAAAATCAGGCTTGTCGTGAATAACGCTCATCCGGGGTGGGAAATGAATCGACAGTTTGCGTTTAAAATAAGCGATAAAGCAAAGGAGCTGTATCCCCAGTTCCCGATTGAGGTGTCACAACGAAAGGGAATAAGCTCCACATATTGGAATCAGGACCTTCATCCGCACGCTGTACTCGTGGAGATCGGCGGGATTGAAAATACATGGGAAGAAGAATTTGACTCGACAGATTTATTGGCGCAAATAATCGCCGAGGTGCTGCGCGACGAAGGCATTGTTACATGACTTTGCCGCAGGACGCGAATCCTTACCGCGAATAAAGAAGATCACATCCGCAACAGACATGATCTTCTTCTTCGCTACTTGAGAGCGTCAACCTATATTAGCGATACAAATACTCAGGAAATTGCATTGCGATCTGATGCTTTTGCTCTTCCCACTGAGCAATTGCTTGTTCTTGAAAATATTGTGCCTCCTGCTGCTCTGGAGTCACTTTCCGTTTTTCAATAATGATCGTGAAAAAAATCATCGGAATGTACATGAGTGTATCCCTCCCATCCCTGTAAAGTGGTGCAGTCAGCTGCCATCTATCGCTTTGACTCCTGTAAATCTCATCATCTGACGTCTTTGTTTGGTTTTCATACTAAATCCCTCCTCAAAGTGAATGATTGCAAAAAATTAGATACGGCTGATGAATTGTGCTGCTTGAAAAGCGTGAGCTTCCGCGCGTTCCTCGAGGTAGCGAGCACGAGCGTAATTCGCAATACGTTGCTCGGAGCTTACTTGATTGCGTTCAATCTTGATTGTGAAAAACAAAAAGTGAAGTACCATATCCTGTCACCTCCCTTCAAAGGATAAAAATCGGAAAAAATACGTTTTTTTGGAAAGAAAAAGACCACGGGCAAAACGCCAGCGGTCTTTTGGAATCACAAAGAAAAGGAAAGACCACAAGCTACAACGCCTGTGGTCTGGTATTTGACGAATTGGGAATGGTTAAGATACGAATAACACTACGATTCGTCGGTCCAGGAGGCGCTGCTATATTTAGTTGGAACAACCATAAGACGATCAGTGAATGGGTTATTGGGTTTCAATACGGTCATCATCATGGTAGCAGCCTCCTTTTCTTTGAGTAGTGTGTGAAACGTACTCTTAGAATATGGGAAATTCTTCTTGATGTAAAGCACTTTTTTACCTAATTTCAAAAAGAAAATCTATTCTGATAATTTGATGATTAACGTGACAGCAAACAAGAATTGCATTACATGCAGAATCTGACGAGATGCACGTAGGCCTCGCCTGTATTTGCAAAACCTCGGATACCATTCTTAAGCTCTAGCGCATGTCCAAACCGGGTGGTACACTCGATTTACTACGCCCACTCGGTAGAAGGCGAGGCGTAATCCTTGAATTACCAAGGGTTGGCTAACGCATGAGGAGCTGTGAGAATGAATGGAAAAAAAGTGATTTTACTTTTGATAATGGTTTGGCTTTTTACCTCGGGATTCTCCGCCTCCCTAAATAAATATGAGGAAATCTATGAAAAATATAGTGATGCTGCAGAGTCCTTTCCCAGAGAATCGATTCCATTTACTGATGAAGAAATAGAGTACTTGAAAGAAATCAGAAAAAAGGGGTTAAAAGTTCCGCGTGATCTTGAATTCATGGGGGGATTCTATGAATTTAACGTTAGTGAAAAAGAATATGGGATAAATAAACTTTTCTACTCCTGCCTGGAAAAAGTATTAGGGGTAAGGCTATCTTATGTGGAGGTAAGCAGTTCAGACGATGTGCTCCATAAAGTAGCAAACGGTTCTTTGGATTTGTCACCGATTATTTTGAAGCCTTCAGCTGAATTTCCCGATTTTCAGCTAAGCACTCCCATTACCATCAATATGAATTATTTGTTTTATACCAATGAGAAAAGAATGACGTATGACAAGCTTGTTGGGAAAAGAATTGGTGTTCTAAACATGAGCGGCGAAAACAGTCGGCCGTTGAGTCATATGGGGGAGATGAAATATTATCCATACAAAGATATCACGGATGCTTATGATGCATTAATAAATAATAAGATCGAGTTTATTTACGCAAATGCCGAGAATTACAGAAGGATGATTGAACTGGGGCTCTTTGCATTGCCGGTCTCAGATTCCGGGATCAATGAAACGTACCGTTCCATTACCAGCAGATCCAACCTGCTGTTACTGTCAATCATAAATAAAGCTACCTCCAGCATCATAGGCCAAGTCGTTACCGAATATGAGAAAGAAATACAAAAAGCGTATTTGAAGGATCACTTTTTTTTGACGGAGAAGGAAAAGGATTTTATCCGATCTCTTGGAAAAGTCCGTGTGATGGTAGATGACAATTTTGCTCCCCTGTCCTTTTATGATCAGGATAAAGACAAATATTCAGGCGCAAGCGTTGATCTTTTTACAAACATGGCAGACATGATTGGATTAAAATATGAATTCCTTCGCGATGAAAACCTCAGTTGGTCAGATAAAGTGAATAAAATAAAGAATCAGGAAGTAGATATCCTGTTCCCCATCAGCATTACACCAGCCAGACAAAGGTTCGGCCATTTTTCAGAACCTTATTATTCGACGTATTATTCTGTGATTGCGAACGCAGAAAACGCGAAAAAGATCCATTATGCACAAGAGCTGCTCCATAAAAAAGTAGGCATCGTGAAGGGCACATCCATTGCAGATTTTATGGAAACGATCATTCCGAAAGAACAAATCACCTATTTTGATAGTGATCAAAAAATGTATAACGGACTGAAAAACGCGGATATTGACTATTTGATTCAAAATGAAAATGTGTTTTTGGAAGATTACTATGAAAATGAGCTTTTTAATCTGACTCCTGTTTATCGGATCGTAGAGTCACCGAAATTTTATTGTTATTTTTTTCGACAGACGGATGAGATGGAAGCCTTGAGCAGCATTATGAACCGGGCAATGAATTATTTCGATGTCAATGAACTGGTAGCGAAGTATAAAGTTGGTGAAATGGATCTTCGAAACAAATATATTGAGCAAAAAAGAAACCGCGATCTGATCGCTTTCGTTTTACTGATTGTAGTGATTGGGTTATTGCTGCTCGCATTCGGTTTAGTACGATCCAAAAAGTTTTCAAAAAAACTCGAAAAAGAAGTAGCAATAAACGAAATGGCCTATCTACAATCACAAATAAAACCGCACTTTTTATATAATGCCCTAAGTGCGATCACGGCCTTTTGCTATACCGATTCGGAAAAAGCGGGGGATTTATTAATCAGTCTAAGCAAATACCTAAGAATCGTATTTAATACGGATAATCGGGGTGAGCTGGTAACGCTGCAGCGGGAAATTGAGCTGGTACAATCCTATGTAGATATTGAACAGGCTAGATATGGAGATCGGCTTCAAACGATATTCGAAATTGAAGAAAGCTGCCTTCAGCATAAAATCATGCCATTAATGATTCAGCCCTTGGTGGAGAATGCAATCCGACACGGAGTTGTAAAAAAAGCCCAAGGTGGCACAGTAAGGCTTTCCGTCCGATCAAAAGGGGAATCCATTCAAGTCACAGTGACAGACGATGGTGTCGGAATGTCGGAACAAAAGATGAAAGAAGTTTTGTCTCGAAGAAAGACCGCTTTTGGAGTAGGTCTAGCCAACATCAATCAAAGACTGGGGCATTTTACAGAAAAGAAGCTGACCATCGAAAGCAAAGAAGAGCAAGGGACAAGCGTCACCTTATATGTACCTATCATGAAAACACTACCATCTAAAAAAACGGGGGGATATGACGATGCTGCGTGCAATAACGATAGATGACGAAGAGCCCAACCATATTCTCTTAAAGCGAGCCATTGAACAAAATGGCCAGTTAGAAGTGATTAAGCAGTATACCCATCCAGAGATCGCTCTTGAACAAATACGTGAGATGAAACCCGATGTTGCGTTTGTCGATATTGAAATGCCGGACATGAACGGATTGGAATTGGCAGAAAAGATTCTGGCGATTGATGGGCACATCCAAATCATCTTTGTTACGGCATACAGCCAATACGCCATAGAAGCATTTAAAGTGAATGCCTTGGATTATATTCTGAAGCCAATTGATTCACAGGAAATGAGCCGGGTTGTTCATAAAATCCTAAACTACAGGAGCCTTCAAAGGCCTGAATCAGCAAAAGAGACACATGAGATCACGCATAAAGGAAAAATTCTTTGTCTGGGGGAATTCGAAGTCTACGGGCAGCATTCCAAACAAAAAGTCCAATGGATGACTGCAAAGGTGGAGGAGCTTTTGGCTTACCTGGTCATTTATGCTGGGAAACCTGTAGATAAGTGGAAGCTTTGCGATTTGCTTTGGCCAAGCCTAGACCCTGAAAAGGCGACAACCAATCTTCATACTTCTATTTACCGCCTGAAGAAAACGATTTCGAGTAAGCAGGTGCCCATACAGATTAAAAGCAGTAAGAATGGCTACTGGGTGGAGCTTATGGAATGTCTTTTGGATGTTCAGGAATTTGAAAGAAGATACGCAGACCTGGAAAAGTGCAACCAAAAGCCAAGCAGCGAAAATGAAATGGCGCTACTCATGGAAGCGGAAAAATATTTCCGTGGAGAGCTTTTTGAAAATAAAGCCTATCTTTGGAGTGCTGCCCATGGTGAAGCGATCAACCAAATGTATATTCGATTGGTATACCGGCTAGTCGATTCCTTTTTCCAGACACAATCCTTTGAAAAAGGATTAGAACAGCTCAAAAAGCTGCTGCGTTTTTTTCCTTATGAGGAAAAGGCATGTATCTTGGTGATGGACATTTACGAACACCAGAAGGATAAACCTGCTCTCATGAGACAATATCAGCAGTATAGTCAATATCTTTTGAAAGAATTGGGCTGCAAACCCTCGCAAACCATTGAAAAGCAATATGAGAAACTGATAAAAAGCCTATAGAAAAGCGATTTGAAAAGGAGCTGTCTCCGATTCAGGTCGCTTTTTTTAACGTTCAAGAAAGTTTAAGTGCCTCACAGTGTAAAAGCATCATTGCTTAAACTTTCCGGAGCGCATAACAAGGTGCCTCAGCGTCTGTATCTGGCATAACTTCGGTAAAACCTTTCGCTAAATCACGGTCGCTCCTCAGTGTATAGGCCTCGGTTTCATTTTGGTTTGTCCATAAAAAACTCCAAGAAAGGCTCCCAGAAGAAGGCAGGGGGAAAACTCAAGGCTGGCCGAGGAAAAGGGAGAAAAAAGAGAAGATCTTTGGGGCCCAGCCGAGGTGGAATGAAAAAAGGGAAACACGCTCTTAAGCGTCCACCTCTGAGGAGCATCATGAATCGGCTACTTTGGACGCGGTTTCGCTTTTTTCATGGAACCGTGCAGGGATGACCCCTCAGCAAGGGACCCAAGAATCTGGAGCGTTTTCTCCCTTTTCCTCTCCCACACCACAGCCTCACCAACCACCTAACCTAAGGCCGAGGGTGAATTTCTCGCATTCTTTTATGTCAGAATTTTGTCAGAATTGCCACTTAAAATTGTATTCATAACCAGCAACAAGAATCATAGGGGGAGAAGAAATGAGAAAAAGCAAGTCATGGGTAACAAAAGCACTTATTTTCGCTTTGACTGCAATCATTATGGCTGGCTGCTCGGGGAAACAGGAGAGCGGCCAAGCGGAAGCGCCGACAAAAAGCACAAAGCTGGTCATGGCGACCTCGGCGGATTATCCTCCTTACGAGTTTCATGATACCTCGGGGGGAAAAGACGAAATTGTGGGGCTTGATGTCGACATTGCCAAGTACATCGCAAAGGAATTGGGCCTGGAGCTGGAAATCAAGGACATGGATTTTAACGGACTTCTGCCAGCCCTTCAAGCGAACCGAGCAGACTTTGTCATGGCTGGAATGACGCCGACAGAGGAGCGCAAAAAGAGTGTAGCTTTTACGGAAACCTACTATGAAGCGAAGAATACGATTGTTGCGAAAACGGGAAGTCATTTGATGAAAATGGAGGATCTGTCCGGCAAGAAGGTAGTTGTTCAGCTGGGATCGACACAACAGTCCGCCGTTCAAGAGGCGGCACAGACGATTAAGGGCATTGAGGTAACCCCTCTGAATAAGATTGGGGATCTGATTCAGGAATTGAAGTCAGGCCGGGCACAGGCAGCGATTATTGAGGATACTGTCGCCCGGGGGTATGTGGAGTCGAGTCAGGATCTGGAGATGAACCCAATCTCGGATAACGGAGAGAATGCGTACGCGATCGCACTGCCTACCGATTCCTCCCATGTGGAAAAGTTTAATCAGGCAATCAAAAAGCTGAAGGAAAGCGGTGAATTGGACAAGCTTGCGAAAAAATGGTTTGGCAAATAAGAAGCGGGGAGTGTAACAGAACGTGGATCTCGACTTTTCACGAATCAGCGGCAAGATGGATTACATCTTGCTGGGGATCATCGACACATTACAATTTACCTTGCTTTCCGCACTTGTCGGATTTCTGGGAGGCGCGCTGCTGGCCTTAATCAAAATCTCAGACAATAAACCGCTCAAGGGATTGGCTGTCTTCTACACATCCATTTTTAGAGGCACGCCGTTGATTTTGCAATTGACGCTTATCTATTTCTCGATACCACAGTTGACCGGATATGACATTTCCCCGTTGGAGGCAGGAGTGATCGCCTTCGGTTTAAACTCGGCTGCCTATACCTCTGAAACGATTCGGGCAGGAATTCTTGCTGTTGACAAGGGGCAGCGCGAAGCCGCCATTGCACTTGGAATTCCGTACCGAAAGATGATGCTCGACATCATTTTTCCTCAAGCGTTAAAAAACATTCTGCCAGCCTTGGTGAATGAGAGCATCAACTTGCTGAAAGACTCCGCGCTGGTTTCCGTAATCGGGGTGACAGATGTGCTTCGAAGGGCCAATATCGTAGCTGCTGAAACATTTGTTTATTTTGAGCCATTGCTGCTCGCCGGTCTGCTCTATTATGTGATGGTAATCGGATTAACCGCTGCGGCCCGCCGCTTTGAGAGGAGATTGAGACGCAGTGATTAGAATGGAGAAGGTATCCAAATCGTTTGGGAGTGTTCATGTTCTGCATGAAATCACTACGGAGATAAAAAAGGGAGAGGTCGTTGCCATCATCGGCCCGTCCGGTTCGGGAAAATCAACGTTTTTGCGATGCATCAACCAACTCGAGACGCCAACTGGCGGCCGGATTTATATCGATGATGTAGAAATAACAAGCGCGAAAACAAATGTGAGTGAGGTCCGGCAGAAGATCGGAATGGTCTTTCAGCATTTTCACCTCTTTCCGCACATGACGGTTCAAAATAACATTACCTATTCGCCCATTCACGTAAAAAGCGTATCAAAAGAGGTAGCAGCAAAAAAAGCCATGGAGCTGCTTGCCCGGGTGGGATTGGCTGACAAGGCCGACACCTATTCGTCTCGATTATCAGGTGGTCAAAAGCAGCGTGTGGCGATCGCCCGCTCGCTTGCGATGGAGCCTGAAGTGATGCTTTTTGACGAGCCGACCTCTGCGCTCGATCCAGAAATGGTCAAAGAGGTGTTGGAGGTCATGAAATCACTTGCCCATACCGGAATGACGATGGCTATTGTGACGCATGAAATGGGATTTGCCCGAGAGGTAGCAGACCGTATCTTGTTTCTGGATGGTGGCCGCCTCGTTGAGGATGCAACGCCCCAAGAGTTTTTCACCGCGCCCAAAAGCAATCGCGCCCAACTGTTTTTGCAAAAGGTACTATAACAGCCTTGGATTATAGTGCTTTCTGCCATAAAAATGAAGGAGGAGTTAGAATGAAAAGACACCTTATGATGATCGCGGCTAGTATTGTTGCACTCAGTACAACGGCGAGTCTTGTATCCGCCGCATCTAATCAGCCAGCAGCACCGGTACAAAAGCCAGCAGCACCGGCACAGCCAGTAAAAGCGCCAAACGCTGGAGGTTCAAAAGGAGATGGACTCCATAACATTTTGAACGTGGCGGTTGCGTGGAAGAGAAGCGCGGCCGAGTATAAAGCGCTCTATCACCAGGCCTTTAATATGGCACGTTTGCAAGTTGATCTTGCCCTTGCCAGCCACAAACCAAATGATAAACCGTTAGCGATTATTACAGATTTGGATGATACGCTCATTCTGCCAATCAACTATTGGGGATCCCTGATCGAGAATAATAAAGAATTTTTCGACGATGCCAACTGGGACAAGTGGATCCCCCAGTATGAAATGGTTGTCGCTCCGGGGGCACTTGAGTTCCTGCAATATTGCAAGGAAAAAGGGGTGGAGGTTTTCTATGTCTCCAATCGTGACCAGGGACCAAACACTTACAGTTACGCAATGACACAACTGAAAAAACTGAATTTCCCCTATGTGGACGAAGCTCACCTGACAGTCAATAGGGAAACTTCTAACAAGGAGACCCGCCAAACAGAGATAGCTCAAAAGTATAATGTGATTTCTTACCTGGGTGATAACCTGAACGACTTTCGCCGAGTTTATTACGTGAAGGATGTTGCGGAGCGCGCCAAGCTGATGGAACAGGATAAGGATCTCTACGGAAGCAAGTTTATCCTCATGCCGAATCCAACTGACGGACATTGGGTACGCGCCATTTTTGGTGACTCGGAACCACCTGCGACCGATGAAAACCGGGAAATATGGAAGAAGGCAGCTACCGGAGCAGCTTTGAAGCAACAGGAACAGGAGAAAATTCAAAAGCTTCCAGGTTCATAAGCACCACTCATGAACGGTACGATCAAGATGAGAAAGGCAGCCCTCAGAATCGTGAAGTGCCCCCTGTCAA
>NZ_JBITPN010000062.1:0-46403 GCF_050467985.1 Brevibacillus sp. NRS-1366
GGCCTATTTGACGTTCACAATCTTTCAACTTCAGATGTAACCTCCGGTCCTTTCCCATAGGTGTACTGTTTACCTACCGGTTGTTCAAAACGGTGAGTTTCCCCGTTTCTATACCAACGTAACCATATCTCCACTTGCGTTTTGTTCTTGATACAAAGGTGTTCCATTACTTCTCTCACTGATACGCCCCTCAGCCTCATTTCAACAGCCTTTAACTTGATTTCCGTTGGATAACTTACTCTCGTTGACACAGAAAAAACACCTCCAAGTTGTCCCCATATCTTACGACATGGTCGCATTCTCTTGAAGGTGTTTTGATTTGTCTTACATTATGGGGTCAGTCCCAATTCTCGGGTGGCACTCTTTTATATATCCTCAGGCATGGCGTCAAGCTTCTCTCGGATGGCTCAGTTTAATTCAAGCGGGACTGAAGTGCTGTTGGTTACGCAGCGCGGCTAGAATCCATGTGGAGACTACGCCAACGAATCCCTCTACATTCGGCTTGTCCTTTGGCTTACGGACATGTGCAGGGATGACGGCCATATTGTAGTGCTTGGCCATCTCGTGATAAATCTTATTGATAACAGCGGAGTGCCCGGATGCTTTCTCTACTCCGGTCTTCAAGTTGTCCGGAATGAGCCCACGAGTCGAGCCACCAAAGAATTGATACATGTGGATATGGGCGGTAATCCACATTTCCTGATCTTGTGAAGGTAAGGCTTCCACATACGGCTGGAAGTCAGTTTACGAAGCCTCCATGGAAGAACTGTCGCACTTGGCTTGACAATTCGTCAAAATGAAAAAATCAAATCAATCTGTTATTAATTTTGAATAGATATTGAGATCGTTAAACTTTCCGTTTACTCTTTCATACTGTCTTAGTGTTCCCTCAAACGTAAAGTTTAACTTTTGTAAGACTTTGACTGAGCTCACGTTTTCGGGTTCCACTTTTGCTTCGATTCGATTTAGCTTTAAAGATGAGAATGCGTAATCTAACAAAGAACAGATAGCTTCTGAAGCGTATCCTCTTCCCCAAAATGCTCTAGCAAGGTCATATCCGATTTCTGCTTTTGCATTTTCAAAATCTAAGAAATTGTAACCACAAGAACCTATGATTTCATTTGATTCAATTTCAATTATGGAGAAACGAATAGCTTTGTTATCTTGAGAAAATTCATCAAGGAGTTTAATCATATCTTTTGCCTGATTTTCATCAGTAAAACAATTAATATTCATGAATTTGGTAACATCTGGATCAGACCAAATTTTAAACAAACTAGGCGAATCCGATACCTTCATTTTTCTTAAATGTAATCGTTCTGTGTGTAACTCTACAGTCAACATTCTTACCTCCATTAAATTTTAATAGTTGGCTAAAAAATAATGACATCTGCGCATAGTTCAGTCCCTTCATGTATAAAGATAGTTTCATAATACAAGACGCCAAAGGCTTAATCCACGCTTAATATCCAAGATGTGGTTTAATTAGGGGTGTCGCCACATCAATCGAATCTCGACTCTTGGGGCTTTTATGACGACCGTCATTCATCTCCGTATTACTAGCCATTCTTTTGCCTTTTTATTCATGGCAATCTATTTCTCTGTAAGCAGATCTAATGTACCCGTGTGCACACCAAACAAATTATTATCATAATCATAGAAATAAATGGAAAATTCCTCTCCCTGCATTATTTCCTCTCTTGCCCCCATGCTTCCACGGCTGACCTTATAGATTATAGTTTGCTGCCGAGTTCCAGTTGTATTTGAAGATGACGAGACACACAAGGTCCTATGACTTTACAATGCTCTCTTCATGGTCTTTCAAGTAATGGACGAGATTTAGCCAGTATTGACCTGTTGTTTCCATACCTACAATGAATTCTCTACATCCGTTATTTAACATGATTTGCTGACACCACTGTAGAAAGCCAGCGAATCCCTCTTTGTTATTCTCGAACGTCAGTGGCTTTCCTAGGTCAACTCCTCTAAAGTCCTGTGCACGAGCCACGTGTTTGTATTTTGCGATGTCTACACCAATAATAAGTGTGTGAGAAGAGATTTGAGAAATCTTCTGATTCTGATTATAATTCATTACGATATCCTCCTTGGTATGTTTGAAGGTCTGTTTCGCTTGCCGGCAACTTGGACCCTTGAGCATCATACCAAGGAGTTTTTTTATTCCTCAAACCGTAAATTCTTCAAAATAGGAATGCTCCCTCTTAGTTTAAACGCTTCTTAGAATAGACGATGTGATACAAGAGCTGTGACAAGAGCGTCAAGCGGATATTCTGCCTTTCAGTGTCTGCCGCTTCCGCCCACGGTAATTGACACCCAGCACGCCGCCAATAATGAACACTGCACCTATGATGTGATAGTAGGCCAGCTGCTCATTCAAGAAGACAACGCCCGCCAATATTGAAACAAGTGTTCCCACATTGACGAACACGCTCATCTGGGAAGCCTCGATTTTGGACAGCACATAATTGGATAACAGCGCGCTAACCAGCGACGACAAAATTCCGATATATAAAATAGCGACTACGAAGCTTCTATCTTTAATCGGCTCGAGCAGCTCAGGCAGTGTGCCTTGAGTGGCATGGTTGATGATGGACATTGCATTAAAGCAAATGAATCCTAAAGCCATCATGGCAAAAGTTATTTGGAGCGCCGTAAATTCCGTACTCAGCGACCGGGCCAGCACGCTGTAGACGGCAAGCATAAGCGATGACAGCAGAAGCAGCGCCATGCCTTTCGTATTGGCCACGTTAAGCGATGCTCCTTTCATCATCAAGATATAAACGACCCCGCCGACGGAGGCCAGGACGGACAATTTTTGCAGCCAAGTCGTTCTTTCTTTGAGAAAAAACGCTGCCAGAACCATAGTGAAGATCGGCGAGGAAGCCTGAATAATTCCACCCTCGGACGAACTCGCATACACCAGGCCGAAGGCTTGGAAGGCAAAAAACATCGCCGGATAAAACAGTCCGATAAGCAGAAGGCGCCACACCTTTTTCCCGTGGAGCCCCAATTGAACCCAGCCCGCCGCAACCGGAATCAGGATGGATAAAAATGATATTGTAAAACGATATGCAAGCGTATCGATCGGATTCGATACGCCGAGCGCCACTTTCGTAAACAGAAAGGAAAAACCAATAATTAACGCGTATAATAGTGCACATAGATAAATAATTTTTCTTTGCGTCATATTTAATCATCGCCTTTGCTTGGATTCATTATCAATGCTAAGAGCCGGCCGGCTAACTGAGTTCAGCATAACCGAAACCGAAACCACTAACTGCTTACAATATTAAAGACAGCCTGTACCGGTACGGTGTACACTTCGCCATCCGGAATGTTCAGGCCGCCGTCGCATTTTACGGCGCCAAGCTATCCCCTTCCATTCGGTTGTAAACCCGTCCGGTCAGCAGCAAGCCCGTTCCAATAGCCAACAACACCGTATATACTTCTTTACCGCCGCTTTTTTTGACCCCTTTCTCTCTTACTGAAAGTTTGCGGAAAGCGGGGAGAGTCAGTAAGACAGCCAAGCCAATGAATGGAAGCACCAACCAAAAAACAAATCTCCAGGACCAGTGCTCAGCTAAAAGCCCGGCGATATAAGGGCCGATTAACGCAGGTAAAATATACGAGCTTGAATATTTTCGTTCTCAGCTTATCAGGATAGCCTAAAGTAATGCTGTAATATACACACGTAATGATGGCTCCCGCGCCAAACCCCTGAAACGCTCTCCCCGCGATCAGCATAACCATGTTCACGGAGGTAGCCGCAATAGCGATACCGATTACAAATAATAGAATCGGTTACCCAAATCTCTACTTATTTTTAGAACTCCATTTTTAACCATGTCATGATAAAACTGAATATTCATTTTCGCCAGAAATGTATGCGTATGAACAACAGCATCGTACCAAATATCCACTAAATTATCATGATCTTCTTCTTGATAAGCTACAATTCCGTATGGCATTCTTCATCCCCCGATAGTTCAAGCTGCCAGTCTATTCCATCAACCCTTTTTTAATATTCCTAAATACGCAATCCACGGCCCAACATCTGTCCTGTGTCTATTCGCCATTACCCGAACGATTTGAGCGATGTGCGTTAAATCGTGTACAACCCAGGTAGATAGAAATTCCCTTACTTCACTGCACCGAATTCAGGGTGCATACCTTTCAATTCAAGATGCGATTCAGGATCAATAAGCTCCTTACGTTTGATTATGTTGTGAGTTCTTATCTTTTTAAATTCAAGCAATTTCAGTTCAATTGTTTGTTCAGCTTCTCATTTAAGTGGGAAAAACGATCAAATGCGGGAAACGGTTTGTTATCGCGTTCCATAAGAATAAATTCTAACCGCGGCATCCAATTATTCTCTTAATGAGATGCCCAATCACTTCATGGACATTCCAAGTTCCTTCACCTTCATTGCAACCAACCGTCGGACAAACCGGATACAAAATACTCCAATGTTTGCGACGTACGCTCCAGTCCCTCAATCGCTTCATACAGATTAAAATGCATACATCTGCTCTTCTTTCTGCTTATAAATCTTTTACATTGTTATACATGACGGTAAGAACCCTTCTGAACGTTTCAACTTCATCTTCGGACAACCCCTTGATGGTGTTCTTTTACCCCTCAATGGAAGGAGCAAGAATTTCATCTTTAATTTCACGGCCTTTAGGAGTCAAATAAACGCGCAACGTTCGTCTGATCCTTGTGCAGCCTTTCGGCCTTTTTGGGGAATCCCTTCTATTTCCCATAAGACGATCAGTATTTGCGAGAGCCGATCTCTTGTGTTCTACCTCGATACGGAGAAATGCAAGACATGCCCTCTTCGAGAAGGCTGTTTCAAACCAAAGAGAAAGACCTATTCCATCCGGATCGTGGCGGAACACTACAAGGTGCAAATCGAGTTTGAGAAGAGCGATACGTTTAAAGAACGTATTCGCCGCAGACCGATCATTGAGCATAAAATTGCGGAGTTAAAAAGGTATCATGGGATGACCAAGGCCAACTACCGTGGTCTATTTCGCATGCGAATGCAAGCTATCCTTACCGCTTTCGTCTGCAATGCGAAGCGAATGGTCAAGCTAATCGAAAAAATTGCCCGCCTCCTAAGGGAGACGGACTGCATTTTTTCATAAAAGCCCATTTAGAAAAAGCTCATTGGGGAAAAATCATTCCTCAATCCCCAAAAACGAGGTGTTCTGCAGGGCTCTCTTAAATAGAAGGTTTTATTATTTCGCCTGTCTACTTAATGGGGAGCATACCACTTTATCGGTAGCCTTTTGTTAAACTGACGTACGAAGGGGAAATTTAATTGGGGTACAGGGTTACTTGTACCGAGCTCACATCGTTTCAAGATCCAGCAGATAATTTTTATACTGATCCAGATAACTTGTGCGTTGCTCATTTGATATATATTCGGGTTGGAAGACAACAAAAGGATTCAAGACTTTGATGTGGGAATACTCTAGCATGCCGACTTCAATGTGTTTAATCCAATCTCTGATCGGTCCCTTTTGCCCTTTCAAGGAATATGACTCTTCTGAAGCTCCAGTGGTCATGACACATACTGCCTTTCGGCCGCTTAAGTTTTGGGGAACACCGTCAATATGTCCATAAGCGAATCCATAGGCAAATACCCGATCGACCCACCCCTTCATGATTGCAGGCATGGAAAACCACCATACCGGAAATTGGAACAAGAGCAAGTCCGCCCATAGCACCTTGTCTTGTTCTTGCTGAATATCTTCTGCAAAGCGTTTATGAATCGAGGAATTCATTTGCTCTGCAGTAAGACTTAAGAACTCGTTGTTTTCTCGCTCCATAAAATCATAATAATCCGCAATGGGATTGAATTTCATCGTGTACAAATCTGAAATCTGTACTTGATGCCCTGCTCCAGACAGTGTTTCCACCGCCAGATTCTTCATCGCGGCATTAAAAGAGTTTTTTTCAGGGTGAGCATAAACGATTAATACCTTCATAGCTGACCTCCATTGTTTTTTTGCCTGTACATTAACGAAGACAATTGAAGGAGCAAATCTGTGACAACGATGCGCAAAAAAAATCAGGATGGCCGTTCGAGCAAGCGGGCCGCGTTATGCAGTTTGTCCGGATTCATCATGACATAAACGCGCGAAATGGCCGAACCGTCCGGAGTGAAACCTAGGGCGTAAACAGCGTATGGTTTGCCGGCATGTATCACCATGAAGCTGTTGCGGCCATTGACGGAAACCGACCGGATAACGCCATCCCGGAGGTAGCGAGAAATGGAAAAGGCCAGCAAATCTCGGACGCGGTCCCGGCCATAAATCGGATTGACCGCGGCTTTCACTTTGCCGCCGCCGTCTGTAAGCAAGATGGTGTTTTCGCTCAGCAATTCGACAATGGAGGCGATATCTCCGACGCGGAAGGCGGCGCTGAACGACGCGCTGAGCGCCTCGGCTTCCGGTTTCAAGGGTGCAATCGGCACGCCGGCGTCGTTCTTCTGTACGTCCAGCTTGCGCTTGCTGCGACTGAACAGTTGCCGGCAATTGACCGTAGATTTGCCTATCATTTCGCCGATTTCCTCGAACGTGAAGCCGAGAGTTTCCCGTAGTACGAAAACGGCCCGTTCCACCGACGTCAGCCGCTGCATGACGACCAGATATGCGTAGGCGATGTCATCCTGTAGCGCCAGCGCTTCCGCAGGATTACCTTCAGACGCCGTTACGATCGGTTCGGGTAGCCATGGTCCGATATAGGTGGTTTTCGTCTTGCGCGACGATTTAATTTCGTTCAGGCAGCGGTTGGTGACAAGTTTGCACAGGTACGCTTTCATATTGGCGATTTCGCCGGAATTGTGCTGTTGCAGCACAACGAACACGTCCTGAATAACATCTTCGGCGTCCTGTGCCAATCCGAGCATCCGGTAGGCGATGGAGAAAAGAAGCGGACGATACTGTTCATAAAGCGCATGGTAATCGAGCATTTTTGTCCACACCCCTTTCAACCTGAGTTATAAAAGCCTTATTCTATACTTTGTTCCAGCTGTGAGACTCAAGTTCCGTTATATACGTTTCCAGCGCAATTTTCTGCATTTCCATCGCAAACGGGTCCAAAGTCACCCATTATTCATCGGCAAATGTCAGTATCAAAAGTTAGTTGTTTACGAAAGATCGGAAAAACTATACTACCATCTACCTTAATGGATGAACTCTCCATGAAATGAAATAGTGTTTCCTTCATTTTGCAATCATTTTATCGCATAGGAAATTCATACTACGGCGCTCCATCTAGTAAGCCTATTGCGCTTAAAATCAGAGAGCCGTTACAAACTGATGTAGTCCATTTAGTCGTTTCATGAATTTTGCGAATCCAGCTCAACGTCTCTTCATCATTCATTGGGGCTTTGTAGTTAGGAGGACTGCAACCAGGAACCACGAGAATATCAGCAGAGGCAATTTCAGAAAAGCTATAATCGGCATGCAAATAACCCATTTTTGAGTCAAGCTTGATGATACCTTTGTTCTTAGCGATAAACTTCACGTTATTGTTTCCATAGTGTTCTCTCCTTAGGTAAAGTATATTGGGTTTCGGAATTCAGGTTTACTTAACTTTAAAAAGTTGTTCGCCGATAAAACCTCCTTCGCCTGCACCGGGCGGGCAGGCAAAAACAGAACTCGATACCGTTGAAATAAAGGGATTAAGCGCATCATGCGTAGCGAGTAAGGATAACATTGGAACGAGCTGCTTGCGAACACTTTGCTGAAAACTGATAAAGAAAAGACCAGCGTTCAAATTGTGAGTCATCGGATCAATGCCTTCGAAGTAAGAGTAAGATCGTCGTAAAATTTTCGTCCCAACGCTACGTGCAAGCCAAACATGGGAGTCAGACGGGATTTCGCGCATCGATACGGCATCAAACTCATCTTGTTTCCCAAACGGGGCCCCGCTGTTTTTCCATCGACCGAATATAGCTTCCTGCTTTCTAACTAATGTTTGCTCCCATTTTTCCAAATCCATCCGAATTTTACGGGCTACCAAATAAGTTCCGTTGGTCATCCAGGCAGGACCTTTGGATGAGTCAACCCATACATGGTCCTCCTTGCCTTGTTCATTTGCCAGCTCAATATTGGCTGTGCCGTCTTTAAATCCAAAAAGATTTCTTGGTGTTTGACCATCAGAAGCATCAATAAATCCAGTTTGAATCCAACGAATAACCGCCATCTCAATGGAAACCGCAGCTAAATTGCGAATCACATAAAAAGCGATAGTCGGATCATTCGAACAGACCTGAATACAAATATCGCCTCCCGAAATTTGTGCATTTATTGTTTCTCCAGGCATAGATGGGATATCTTTCAGCTCGTCAGGACGATGTGAACCCAAGCCAAATCTGTCTACCCCGTTCCTAGTGAACAGAGTCGATCCAAATCCTAACGTAATGGTAAGCTTTGCTGATGAACTGATAGAATTCTCCTCGGTACTGTTCACCTGCTGCTGACCATTCGTTTCTCTAAGTGCTCTGCCTGCAGTCATATCTGCACTATAATCAGTCCATAATTTGAGTAATTGTTTTAGCGTTTCTACATTATCGGAAATAATGTCAAAAGCGGCAAAACACATATACATTTGCTGAGGGGTTCCGATACCCGCTTGCCTTGCTCCATAGAATGGGATTGCGTCTTTGTTCACTGTTTCGGGTTGAGTGTCTTCGAGAACAGGATTAACAAGGCGATTAGCTTTTAGTCCGTTGTTAATAGCGAATATAGAAGCCATTCCGCTCATTCCAACGACAATTCCTGTTCCCGCCAGAGCCGCCATTTTCAATACCTCTCTTCGACTATAGCTGGATTCGTCACGATTATCGTTATTTGATTCATTTGCTTGTGTATGCTTCATGTTGAACTCCTCCATTCTAAAAAGAAACCTATTGTTTTTTATAGTAATAACGAGTATTTTCCCTTTTTTCACCAGGCATAAGTTACAATTTGTAAACATGTTCCGCCCTGGGGAATGAATTTTGTTAATTTGGTTGCTATTCAATTTTGATAATCAGCCATTTTTATGTATCACATGAATACCTGTCTATTTCATAGAAATTAACTATAGCAGCTAATCTTTAATTAAAACGGATGGCACTCTCTTCTGCTTCGAAATCAGCTCTACAAACACTATATTGATGATCCAAGCTGCCCACACGGCAATCGTATAAGACGATACATAATCCACATCAAATAGCTTTATTATTGCAAGCTGAATGAAATGAAGCGATGTATTAGCTAGTGTCAGCGCATAGCTTCGCATCATCCAGATCTGATGCTTAACCGTCTGCTTCAAACGAATAGTCCACCAAGCATATAAGGTAGCAAAGATCCACATTCCGTTCAGGAGGAGAAAGCCAACCGTGCTTAATGTCCCTCCCGTCGCATCCTTCGCTAAATATATCGTTGCAACAGAGCTAAATAATATGCTCAGAACATATACTTTCCCATTTAATCGGTGCAGCGCCGGTTTTTTCCTCAACATTGTTGCAGAAAAACCAAAGGGACCTGT
Organism: Brevibacillus sp. NRS-1366; assembly: GCF_050467985.1. Taxonomy (NCBI): domain Bacteria; kingdom Bacillati; phylum Bacillota; class Bacilli; order Caryophanales; family Paenibacillaceae; genus Brevibacillus; species Brevibacillus sp. NRS-1366. Next base: position 9,565 of record NZ_JBITPN010000062.1, read on the forward strand.
TATCAAAGCAATACAAGCGCTTATAATATGAAGGCGCAGTAATACAAGCCATAGTGTCTCTCTGAAATTTTCGCCGAGGTCTTTATGCTGAAGATGCTTCGCCGCCCCTGGATCAACAATAAAATAGTTGGCCAGCATGTGAAAGGCCCAGCCGATTGACAGGATGCTTAGGATGATATAAAGGCTTTTCCTCAATAGTTTCATGACGCACCTCTTTTATTTTTTTCAAAAAGACCGATCGGTCTTTTTTACGATAAGGGATAGAATCTCCTTTCTCAACAGACATATGTTACAATTTTAAAACAGCAACTACTCGATGGAGGTTATCATGCGAAAAGGCGAGCAAACACGAATGCACATTATTCAAAAGTCTGCCGAGCTATTTAATGTCAGAGGGTATGCAGGTTCTACCATTAACGACATCATGAAGGCAACTGGTTAAAAAAGGTGGAATATATCGTAACTTTTCAAGCAAGGATCAGATTGCTGCTGAGGCCTTTGATTATGCGACGGCTATTTTGTCAGAACGATTTTCTAAGGCTGTGGAAAGTGCTGATACTGCGATTGAGAAGATGTTGGTGATATTTGACGTTTACAAGGATGCAGTCAATGATCCACCTGTTATTGGTGGCTGTCCGCTATTGAATACAGCGATTGAAAGCGACGATACCCATCCAGAACTGCGCGAGCAAGCCCTGCGGGTTATGAAACAATTTCTTTCAACCGTTCAGGAGATTATTCAGGACGGGATTCAAAGTGGGGAGCTCCGATCAGATGCTGAAGTCGTTTCGTTGTCTTCGTTGATTTTATCTACACTGGAGGGCGCCATTATGGCAAGCAAGCTTGCGTGTGACAACAGCCATATCGCGTATTGCAAAGAGCATCTACACCGCTACCTGCTTTCCTATCGAACTGAGTGTGCGCACGAATTTGAGACGCTATTTTAGGGAGGTGAAAGAAGCCTGCAGAACCTTGATGTAGCCGGGTAAACTGTTGATCCAACTCTGGAATTGACATTAAACATAATCGTCGTACCGTTTCGTTTTCGCATCTGCCATTTTCAAAAAGAATCCATCAATTGCTGGAGAGTTGTTTTCAAGTCAAAATCCCGCAGTACTTCGTTTGCGGGATTTTGACTTGAAAACATAGATTTGGGTGCTAATGAAATCAAAAACGACTACCAAAAAAACGAGAAGATGGCACATCGTGAAGATAACGGGAACCATTTATAAGACCCTTCTTCAAAAAAAGGGTTATTCCTCTTGTATGAAAATCTACAAAATTGATCCAGATCCACCTAAAGTTCCATACATTCATTACTAATAAAGTCTTAGACTGCTAATGCCTTTCTTCAACTATCGATTCCCGTTAGCTACCCCTGCATCAAAGTCCGTTATTGAGACATAAAAATGACTTTGTCAATTAACCCGTATTCCTTTGCTTCGTGGGCGTCCATAAAGTTATCTCAGTCGTGTTGAACAGTATTTTCATTCCGAAAGCACCATTTGAACGAGGGGAGCATGGAAAAATCCCCTCCAAATGAACAGGTAGAGTCATGCTCTTACCTGTTTATTTAAAAGGGATAAGATCGAATCACTTTATTCAAAAACTAATGAATCTAAATCTCTTGGATATTCCGTAATCAGTTTATGACCATTTGCCGTTAAAACAACCGTATCCGAATGACGGAAGCCTCCTAGACCAGGGATATAAATACCAGGTTCTATCGTGTAGACCATCCCTTCTTCAAGGACCAAGTCATTATCAAAGCGCAAGTAAGGTTCTTCATGTGCGGATACACCGATCCCATGTCCAACCCTATGAATGGCGTATTCACCCAAGCCTTCTTTCTGAATCACATCCCTGGCTATTTTATCTACCTGCCTAGCTGTTACACCCGGCTGAATAAACTCCATTGCGACTTCTTGAGCCAGACGCATGACTTCAAAAGTCTTCCGTTGTTGCTTGTTTGGCTCCCCAATGAAAATAGTTCTTTCTAACTCTGCCCGGTAGCCGTTAAGGACTACTTGCCGAGTATGAATAACGACATCCCCTTTCTGCAAAATTCGGGTATTTGAGAATACATGCGGCATAACAGTCCGCTCGGTTCCAGATGGAGACATGACAAGCATATCTAGCGTCGCTTTTGGATAGTTATTGGCTGTTTCAGAAAACAATGCTGCCGTACCGACTGAATCAAACTCAATCTCGGTTATCCCTGCACGACACGCTGCAAGAGTTGCACTCACAGCCAGATTGACTAAACGACCCGCTTCTTCTATCCGGTTGATTTCCGCATCATCTTTTACATAGCGCATATTCACGATTTTTCTTCCAACATCAGAGACCTCAAAGTCCAGATTTCTAATAAAATTCGTTAATTCTGCTGCTGCAAATGACAAATCAATACCTACTTTTGCGTCATTGGTGTATACAGATAGCACCTTGAGGATCTTTTCTCTGAAATCTGTTCCTTTATCGGCCATTTCAGGGTGCTCGTAGTACACGAGGATTTCGTCTACAAGTGCAACCACCTTGGCATGGATTTCTTCCAGTCCAGGTACAATCATTCTTGTTTGATCTTCTTCAACGATGAGGACAATCGGTCGTGAATATATCAGTGCTTTAAAGCCCGTTAAATAAAACTGGTGATCCGGATTCATTACGACAGAAACTTTGATACCCTCTGCTTTCATAAATTCTCTTAACGCAGCTAAGCGATGATCAGTACGCAATTCGATTCACTCTCCAGGTTTAATTTTGTCCAAAACTACGTGAACGGCTGTCATCAATTGTGATTTCCCTCTATATCAATTTCACTTTTTTCACGGTTACGAGCATCATTGCCAATGGTGTATCCTCGAGGCGGCTCTACGCCCATTAGATGCCTCACGAAATAGTCCCATTTCCTGCGAAGAAAATAAGGCTCTAAAATAAATACGTGATGTCGGTTGGGCAGGATCAACATATCAAAATCCTTGTCCGCTTTGATCAAGGCATCAACCATACGCATGGTTAGCGCTGGATGGACGTTGTCATCCGCGTCCCCATGAACCAGCAGCAAATGGCCTTTTAGATTGTGTACGAGCCTAGAATTATCTTGTTCGTCGTATAAGGCTAGATCAGACGAGCCCTGATACCGCTCTGCCCAAAGTGCATTATATAGCCGGTTATCGTGGTTGCCACATGCGGAGACGGCTACCTTGTAAAAATTAGGGTAAGACAGAATCGCGCGCGTAGAAGCGTAACCTCCCCCAGAAAGCCCCCAAATACCAACGCGGTCAAGGTCGATAAAAGGAAAGCGCTCAGCCAACTGTTTTGTTCCGACCACGTGGTCTGGCAGTCCTGCAGCCTCCTGCAAATTACCATAGCAAGCATCGTGGAAAGACTTATTTCGGTGAGGTGTGCCCATGCCGTCCATAATGATCGTCACAAACCCCAATTGGGCAAAGGACTGCGCGCCCCCTAACGGATCTCTGCCATTTTCAAGTGGTTGCCACGCAAAGCTTTTCGGTGTATTCGTACGTTGGGGACCGCCGTAAATATAGTCGATAACTGGATATATACGAGACGGGTCAAATTGTGCAGGGCGAACCATTACGCCATAAAGATCCGTGACCCCATCTAGTGCTTTTACCGTAATTCGCTCCGGGATTTGATATCCCAGCGCTAGGAGCTGCTCAATATCGGCCTGTTCAAGCTCACGAATCAGGGCTCCATTTGCTGCACGTAGAACCGACACCGGAGAAAAGTCAACGCGTGAAAATGTATCCACAAAATACTGCAGGTTTGGAGAGAAATTCACAATGTGCTCTGCATCCTCTGGTGTAAGCAAGGTCAGCTCGGTTCCATCCAGCTGTATCCGGTATAGATGCTGATAATAAGGATCGCGACCACTCTCTCGCCCACCGGCTGTGAAGTAGACCCACCCTTTTTGCTCATCTACTTCCAAAAGGCGACGAACTACCCAAGAACCAGACGTAATCCGATTTTTCAGTTTGCCGGTTTTGGCGTCATATAAGTAAAGATGAGACCAATCATCGCGCTCCGAGTGCCAAATGAACGAGTTGCCGTCAGATAACAGACGAATATTTGGATTGTTGTATGCTTGTCCAGAGATTACATCAAATGCAGTGTGCATATCAAAATGCAGGAAAGAATCTGAATGCTCTTCCAAGAGGGGTGAGGTCTCACCTGTATTTACGTCAGCCAAACAAAATTGGGCTGACTTATGGTTAGATTCCAGACGCACAAAGTATATCTTGTCGCCTTTTTTTGACCACCCAGCTAGTTTAGAACCTGGGGTGAACAAAGATTTACTATGAAGCGTAATCGGACTGGCTTGCAACGGCATAACCGTACCAAGTTCAATATCGCAAATGACCAGCTCTGCTTGTGGAACGTGTTCGTCGCCCGTAAGTGGGTAGCGATACGAGTGTAGAACCGGAGCCAGATCATCACCCTCCTGAGGAACTGCCTGTACGAGATGTACCTCGCGCACCAGTCGCTGATCTACCCGGTATGTTACCAATTTTTTGGAATCAGGAGACCAAGCGGCGGCTGGCGGTAGCTTTAGTCCGTTTATATGTTCGTATACCACTGTGAGGCGATTACCCGGATACGAAGCATAGTCGTAATTCGGAATACCGTCATGCGTAAGCTGAACAATGCTTCCTGATTCCAAGGATCGAACAAACAGGTTATGATTTTGAACGAATGCAGACCAACGCCCGTCTGGAGATGGGAGCTCATCCATCGGAGTCTGCTTCAACTCTTCAACACGAATGCATGAATACTCGGTAAGGTCAAACACATATCGGCTTCCATGCACATGGAACTGAATGGCTTTGTCATCATCTACGTACTCAAATTGTTCAAAAGGCAGATTGTTCTCATCGCACGAGAGTCCCAATTTTTCCGAAAGAGCTGTGGCCAAACGGGAATGATCAAAAGCAGGAATGCAAGAATTCTCCTGTGCATTCACAACCATAAACTGCTTCCCACGGTGGCTCCCCTCTTGCAGCTCCCGCATGTACCAAAACTTGTCTCCAGTCCCCAACCAGTGTGGCTTGATGACACCATTTAAAACGTACTTCCCGGTATTTGTGGGTAGAAGCTTTTCAGCACGCTCGTATTTCTCACGTATAGCATTGATTGACATTTTGTTAACCCCCGCTCTTGTTTCCAAACCACGTTTAGTAAATTATCATAGCTTGAAGCTTTCTTCCCCAATCGTGTCTTGGTCATAGCTTATTGCTGCTGGAATTGCGTGAATCCCTCGCCTTTCTTACGCAAGCAAGTGACAAAAGACCATGTGATTATTATCCAGATGAACAACAGGTGGCTTCTCAGATCTGCATTTATCCATCGCTTCGGGACAACGTGGATGAAACGGGCAGCCAGCTGGAGGGTTTACTGGACTCGGCACATCCCCGGTTAAAATGATCCGTTCCTTCTTTTCGCCTGGATGGGACACAGGTACCGCTGAAATAAGCGCTTTTGTATAAGGATGTTTGGGCGCTGCAAACAGATCTTCTGTATTCGCGAGCTCAATAATTTTCCCTAGATACATCACGCCAACCCTGTCTGTGATATGCTGCACCACGCCTAAATCATGAGAGATAAAAACATATGTCAAATGGAATTCTTTCTGCAGATTTAACAAGAGATTAATTACTTGTGATTGTATAGAGAGATCTAGGGCAGATACGGGTTCATCAGCAATGATTAATTCAGGCTGGAGTATCACCGCGCGAGCGATCCCAATCCGTTGGCGTTGACCTCCTGAAAATTCATGCGGGAACCTATCCAAATGATACTTAGACAATCCAACGATTTCCAAAATCTCAAGCGCTTTTTTTACACGTTCTTCGGGTGTGTATAATCCGTGTACGCGGAGTGGTTCCGTCAATATTTGACGAATGGTTTTTTTCGGGTTAAGCGATGCGTAAGGGTCCTGGAAAACCATTTGCATTTTTCTTCTCAGCTTCCGCATTTCTTGATAAGGTAGCTGGCTGATATCTTTTCCCTCAAATCGAATGTCACCAGAGGTTGGTTCACTTAAGCGAAGGATTGTTCTTCCTGTAGTAGACTTTCCACATCCACTCTCTCCTACCAAGCCAAACGTTTCCCCTTTGTAGACTTGAAATGTCACATCATCTACTGCTTTGACACTTATGTTTGGTTTAAACCAGCCTTGGTCAATGTTGTAGTATTTCTTTAGATGATTAATCTCGAGTAACGGCTCAGTTTGCATGGGAAACCACCTCCGCGTCTTCTTTTTCATGCAACCAGCATCGACTCAATTGGTTTCCTACGTCAAAAAGTGACGGGAGCTTTGCCCAGCATTTGTCGAATGCGTCAGGACAGCGAGGAGCGAAGGTACAACCTGCGGGCAGTTCATTCGGAGTGGGCACGCTTCCAGAAATCGTGTTTAACAAACTTTTCCTAGCGTTATGCTTGGGCATAGATTTTAACAAACCCCGGGTGTAAGGATGCTGCGGAGAATCAAATAAACGGTTTATATCCGTATCCTCCACCACTTGTCCGGCATACATCACCACTACGCGATCACAGACTTCAGCGACCACGCCTAGGTCATGTGTGATCAAAAGCATCCCCATTTGCGTCTCTGCCTTTAATTTTTTCATCAGCTCCAAAATTTGAGCTTGTATGGTAACGTCGAGCGCTGTTGTCGGTTCATCGGCAATCAATAATTTAGGCTTACAGAGCATCGCCAAAGAAATCATGACTCTCTGTCTCATTCCACCAGAGAGCTGATGGGGATATTCATCGATAATAGCCTCAGCTCTTGGAATCCCAACCAAATTGAGCATATCGATAATTCGTTCTCTGATTTCTTTCTTGCCGAGCTTCGTATGTTGTTTCAGTGGCTCACTTAACTGCTGTCCGATAGTGAAAACAGGATTAAGTGATGTCATCGGCTCTTGAAAAATCATGGCAATCTCATTCCCTCTGATTTTCCGCATCTGTTTTTCCTGCAATTTTGTTAAATCCGTATCACCTAAATAAATATGACCTTCTTTAATGGACGCCATTGGTTTCGGTAACAACCCCATGATTGATAAGGATGTCACACTTTTGCCGCAGCCTGACTCCCCTACAATTCCTACTGTTTCACCTTCATATATTTTTAAATCAATGCCATTAACCGCTTTCACTTCTCCGTGGGCTGTATCAAAATACGTCTTCAAGTTGCGAATCTCTAGAATAGGGGTCCGATTCGTCGACATCTCCAATTCCTTCCCATCATTCGAGCTGATGAATTGTATTTTCCATACACGCAATTTCAATGGTCTTGAAAATTGCACTTATTTTCCTTTTAGCTGTGGATCCAGTACATCCCGTAACCAATCACCAAAAAAGTTAACTCCCAAAGACACGAATACAATAGCGAGGCCGGGAAAGGTAATTAACCACCAGGAACTAAAGATGTAGTTTTTCCCTTCGCTTAACATATTTCCCCAAGCAGGTTGAGGTGGCTGAACGCCAAATCCTAGAAAACTGATGGAGGCTTCCGCAATAATAAACGTAGCGATTTGAAGAGACGACAGAATGATGATTGGAGTAAGCAAATTAGGGAGTATATGCTTCAGAATAATCTCCCAGCGCGGAACACCGGTTGACACACAGGATAAGATAAACTCCTTCTCACGCAATACCAACACTTCACTGCGAACGACTCTGGCGTATACCACCCAACCTGCAATCACCAAGGAAATAATAATGTTTCGCAAACCAGCGCCAATCACGGCGTTAATTATCAAAACCAACAAGATAAAAGGAAAGCTCAATTGAACATCAACAATTCGCATTAAAACGGTGTCTATCCATCCTCGAAAGTAACCCGTAATAATGCCGATAATTGTCCCGATTGTTCCAGCAAAAAGAACAGTCGTTACGCCAATGATTAATGAAATCTGAGTGCCATGAATGATTCTGCTGAGCATATCCCTGCCTAATTGATCCGTACCAAGTAGATGGCCATCCGTCATTGGGGGTAAAAATTTTTTGCTAAATTCTGTGTGGTTCGGATCATACGGTGATACCCACTCGCCTGCTACTCCGAAAAATACAAATCCGAGTAGAATCAGGAATCCAATCATACCAGTAGGACTTTTCACGAGTAATCTAGCAAAATGAACAACCCTGCTTTTTTTCTTTGCTGCGGTTTCTCCTCGAAGGACTGGATGCATGCCGGTCTCAGCCTGTGCCATAGTAGTCCCCCTTTCTGTAGTTAATAACGTATTTGTGGATTGACGAGAGCATATAGAAGATCAGCTATGAAATTTAAGATGGAATAAATCACAGCTACGAAAAAGACTCCAGCCAAAACCACGGAAAAATCTCTTCTTAATAAGGACTCCAGCATCAGCCTACCGATTCCAGGCCAAGAAAAGACTGTCTCGATAATAACTGCGCCTCCTAACAACGCACCTAAATCTAGTGCGACTAACGTAATGACAGGAATGAGTGAATTCTTTAATGTATAACGGAAAAGAATTCTTGTAACGGAAACTCCCGAGGCCTTCGCCGTTCTGATATAATCCTTATCCAAAATATCTAACGTAGTAGATCGGGTAAAACGAGCAAATCTCGCAACACTATACGATGCTAGAGTAACAGTAGGCAGGATCATATGCACCATAGATCCACCACCACCAGAAGGTAGCAAATGTAAGCTGGCTGCAAAAATATAAATGAGAATTAGCCCCAACCAAAACCCTGGTACTGCTTGACCCAACACGGTTAATGCAACACCAATTCGGTCAAAGATCGAGTTTCTTTTATAAGCAGACACGATCCCAATGGGGATTGCGATAAGCAGTGATAAACCGAGAGCTGAAAAAGCAAGTTGAAAGGTAGCAGGTACACGGGCCAACACCATGCTTAGGGCATCCTGTCGTGTACTTAACGACTCGCCAAAATCTCCTCTGATCGCATTCCATACAAAATCGGCGTATTGAGCATACAGAGGACGATCAAATCCGAGAGCATGCCTGAATTCTTCCAATTGGCTCCTCGGGGCATCAGGTGGCAGAAAAAGGGCTGTGGGATCTCCCGCTAATCGCACCAAGAAAAAAATCGCTGTTAGCGCTAAAAAAGTCACTAAAATCATCTGTACCGTTCTTTTTACAACAAAATCAAGCATCCGTTAGCCCCCTCGAATGATGTAATCGGAGGATTTACTAGGTTATCCTCCGATGTACGGACTGCCTACTGGTCTTTTACCAACTCATATCGAATGCATACAATCTGGTGTCAACCCGGGGTTTAAATTTCAATTCTTTCGCTAATGCATACGTTGCCTCGCGCTGCCACAGTGGTATCCATGCTGCTTCTTCCACCAAGCGATGTTGTATTTCATCGAAAGCTTTTTTCCTTGCTGCCTGATCAGATGTAGAGATGGCTTTGTTAATCATTTCTTCTACCTCTGGATCATAGTAAGAACTGTATGGGGCGTCTTTCACAAACAGGCTCTCCAGTGTATTTTGGGCAGTGAATAAATTTGTATAGCCTAGATAATACATATCCTTCATTTCTCTCTGACGAATTTTCGCTAAATGATTACCCCATTCGTTGTTTTGAATGGTCACCTTTACTCCAATTCTATCGAGCTGTGAAGCAATCGCTTGGGTTATCGATAGACCAATTGGGTCGGAAGTTTCTGAAACATCCAGTTGCAGATTAAGATCGGATGGTTTATAGCCAGCTTCTGCTAATAATGCAATTGCTTTATCAGGTTGATACCCGTAATCTGTCGTTTCGGTATAATCTTGATTACCATTTGATAATGGGCCAGTCATTTTTGTGCCATATCCACCGTTTATGCTGTTCAATAACTCATCGACATCAACCGCATAGTTAATCGCTTGACGAACTTTTTTGTCTTTCAATGGCCCATCGTAAAACGTATTCAGAGCAACATACACGATATTTACTGTACTCACTGACTCAATTCTCGATTTTGCATCTTTTTTGATTGTATCGATTGATTCGACTGGAACGTTGCCGATTAAATCCACTTCACCGCTTAAAAACGCCGCGAGTCTACCGCTAAATTCAGGAATGTACTTAAACGTTACCTGCTTGATGGAGGGTTTTCCCTTCCAGTAATTTTCATTTCCAACGAGTCTTAAATATTGATGTCTTTCCCATTTGTCAAATTTATACGCTCCAGTTCCTACTGGATTTTCTGCGGCTGTTTGTAAGCCTACCTTTTTAATATGACTCGGTTCCATGATCAACAAATCTTCTGACAGCCTCCAACCCAAATCCGGAAAGGGCTTCTTGGTAATAATTTGAATTTTATTCTTGTCAATTACCTTCGCTTCTTGAATGTTCGTCCATCTTGAACGATAAAAGGAGTTGTTTTTCTCATCTAAAATGTAATCAATATTGAACTTCACTGCTTCTGCGTTGAAAGGCTCTCCGTTATGGAAGGTTACGTCATCACGTAGTGCTATTTCCCAAGTCAGATCGTTCGTTTGTTTCCACTCAGTTGCCAGTGCGGGGATAAGTTTTCCTTGCTCGTCTCTATCAATTAATGGATCGTATATATTTCTAATTTGATAGTCCGTAAAAGAATTGACGTCTGTATTTGCAAGCATAGTGACGGCATCTCCGTTAAAGCCTATCACCAAGTCGTTTTGAGTCTCTTGCGCCGGTTGATTCGCTGCTGTTCCTGATTTTTCTGCAGTTCCTGCAGTTCCTGGCGTGCAAGCGGCTGTGAGAAATGTGGCTACTACTAACATGACTGAAAAAAGCGTATTTTTCCTCATTAATTCTTGCCTCCCATTTGTTAGGTCCTATATTTTGCTGAGGGCGTGATTCGTAGGTAAGGCAGAACTCCCTTCTATTGAAATAATCAGGAATCATTTAATACTCTGAAAATAGAGAATGCACCCTTTCAACCCCCTTGACCAAATCACGCAACCCCAATTACGGTTTAATGATTGTAAATGTCATTAAAATAGTACGCTAATCAATGAATTGTAGTCATTAGCTCTCACCTACAAAAAAATGCTCAAAAATTGCGCTGGGCAACAAAAGATCCCTCCTTTCTTAGAGGGATCATGTTTACTTTTTCGTTTTCAAGTAATGATAGCAAGTTAACGCTAGCTTCAAATTCAGATAGTGAATCGGATCGGTTACATGGATGTTTAAGATTTCTTCTACTTTATTGATGCGATATTTAACTGTGTTTGGATGCAAATGGAGTTGATCTCCACTGTCCTTTAAATTAAAAAAGTTACTTAAATAAACATCAAGTGTTTCCAACAGATTCGAATCACGTAAATCATCGTATTCTAACAATGGCTGTAGTACGGCCAAATAGTTATCGTGAAGTAAATCGGATTCAGTGATTAAATAGATGATTTTTTGAATACCAAGATGATCCCAGCAGATACTCGTTTTTTTCTCGAGCCTAGCAAAATGCAGGGATATCTTGGCTTGATCAAACAATTTTTTAATATTGGTGACGTTTAACTCCCCTATTTTTCCACTGATACCAATGTGAAAATCCTTACTATCGCCATGCAGAATACGACTAGGAATATACGGAAGAATTCCAATGATTTTCTTATCTGAAATCCATAATAAGCAGTCAGGAGCCCCGTCTAGTTGATCGAAAATCCATTGATAACAGTTCTTTGCATTTTTACCAAATTTGGGTTCAGCAATCAGAACATGACTGAGTTTCGTCACATCGTAATAAAAATTTTGAAGAGATAAGGACGTCGCATTATGATTGTAAAAAATATCCTCAAATAACCGAATGTCCTTTGTTTTTTGAAATTCACGGATTTGATTTTTTCGAATGGCATCAAGAATTAATGCTGTAGAGGTATTATTTGTTACAATATCCAGAAAAGGTACGTTATTACATTGTGCGTCAAACACTAAAAAACCAAAAAGGTTCAATTTGCTTTGAAGCGGAATAATAAAGACGGACTGAAGATGCCTCGCTTTTTCGAAAACGGTTATTTCTAATGGCTTGTTGTTACGCCAAATGTTCTGTAGTTCCTGGACATAATGCTCTTTGATGTCTTCCAACCACTCTTTTATTTCCGTACGTGAAAGAGATCCAGCCCATAATGACACAACCCGTAGTTCTGGATCCAAGTACATTACTGGTATCTGGAGATACTTGCCGAACTCTTGAATAATGAAGTGGGATTCTTTTTCAAGTACAAGAGCTTCCATCATACTTTTATTCAAGCTGTCTGTTTTGTCTTTCAATCTCATATTTTCCCGGTTAACTAGCTCGTTGTACTGTTCAAAAAGATAATGGTAAGGTACGTCAGTTGGAATGCTAAATACGGGAATGTTCTCCTGATTTGCGAAGTTGATCAGTTCGATTGGGATGTCACGTTGAAACACTGTGTGATAGCCGATGCCACTTACGTTCGATTCCGCATACCACCCCAAGTGTGTAAGAAGTTCAAGCTCTTGATTATTTGGAATGGAATTAAAAGTTCCCATGACAAAGCCGTTATTCTTTAATCTGGAGCTTTTTAAAAAGAATTCTTGCACCGTCAAGTAATGAATCGCGTTGTCGAGGCCCCCTTCCCCTGCTACGAGTGTAATCCCTGCACTTGTCAAAACTTCATGAAGCATTCGAACCGTAATCATTCCTTTTCACTCCAGTTTTTCGACGTTGTTTCGTTGTAAATAAGAAAGCTCCTTACGCTGTCGGAATTTGGTTGCCATTAACACTACCAAACTTGTTACTCTTTTTCCATTCCCATGACTATTTTAAGGAAGGCATATCAAAATGGTGTACAGTATTCGTTACACACCGATTATTTTCAATTCTTTCGGATAGGATGTCAGCACCTCGGCACCATCCGTCGTTACCCACACATTATCTTCGATGCGAACTCCTGCAAACTGTGGAATATAGAACCCTGGCTCGATAGTAAATACCATACCTTCTCTAACGAGGTCGTTGTTGTTTCCATGGACGGGCGGGTATGCCGGTATCGTAAAGGTCAGGTTGACGATAATGATGCCCGTCGTGTTAGGTATCAGATGTCGCCACAGGATGCGTCCAAACGATGCCCCTAACACTTGTGCCGCCAAAATATATTCGTTTGTGCGCAATTGCAGGATTTGACCACGCACCAGCCGCGCCATCCCTATCCAGCCCGTCACAGTCAAGGCGGTTACGATTGTCATAATGCCCGGTTCCATCACCACCATGAGCAGAATGACCACAAGCAAATAAGGCAGTCCGTGCAGCACCTCAATGACGCGCATGATCGCATTGTCGATGCGTTCACCCTTTTTCCCCCGCCCTGCCATATAACCCGCGATCCCGCCTACGGTAACGCCAATTACCAGATCGATCAGTGCAGCCACTATGCCGATCGTCAATGAAATGCGCGCGCCGTACCAGGTACGAGCAAACATGTCGCGTCCCAAATCGTCTGTGCCAAACCAGTGTTCAGCCGACACGGTCATATTGCTATCCAACAGACTCTGGTCGGCAAAGCTGTAAGGTACAAGAGACGGACCTATGATCGCCATGACAAAAATAAAGAAGATTAACACTAGTCCCACCATCGCGAGTTTATTTTTTGCCAGTTTGCGCACCACTTCTTGCATATAGGAGAGACTAGGACGTTCGATTGTCGTCTGCTTTCCCGTCTTCACCCACGGCTGGAATAAATCATCTGAATTTGCTTGCACGCTCATCTTCACCCCTCCCTGCTATTCAGCTTGATGCGTGGATCAATCAGCGTATATGCGATATCAATCAGTAAAATGATGAATATCAGTACGGTACTGTAAAAGATGGTTGTGCCCAAAATGACCGGATAATCCCGGTTAAAAATGCCGTTTACAAAGTATTTTCCGATCCCTGGGATTGCAAAGATCTTTTCCACTACGAATGAACCTGTAATCAATGCTGCTATCAGTGGTCCTAGAAAGGTAACTACCGGCATGATGGCATTACGGATGCCGTGCCGAATGACAATCAAGTGGGTTGGCAAGCCCTTTGCTTCCTCCGGATAGTGCCGAAACTTTTGTCCTTTGATTGCCATAAAAAATACACACCCTAGAATTTTCATCGGATAACCAAGGGGGTTTTTCCAATGTCTATTCTAAGGGGTGCACTTCAAATCTTTCGAGGGCGTGTTTTTCACGTTTTACAGTTAATATCTAACCAGATTCTCTACGGTAGCGAACTCTTCCGTACAGCTTATTTAATCGTTATCGTAAATTCCGAGCCTGGCGCGCCGACAAATACGATCGTTCCACTCTTGGGCAGAATCACTTTGTTGTTGCCATTGACGATGGAGTGAATGAGTGGGAGTTCTCTTTCTTCATCATATACCGCGAAGGTACCATTCTTTGGCAGTTTTACCGTCAGTGTTTTTCCTGCTGCCGCTGCCGGGATGGTATACCATTTGGCGTATCCGTTCGCTGGCACCGTGACCTTTGATTGATTTCCTGCATCGATCGGTTTTACATTCGCCTCGCTCACAAATATATTCGCGTTTAGCTTCATATATTCGACGCCCTTATCGGTGTAGAACTTGGCTTCAATCGTATCACGGCCAGACAATCCTGGGATTTGAATCTCACTCGTCGCCGAGTTCGGACCTGTTATCTTCTTGTCCTGCCAATAGCCAGGTAAACCGTCAGCGAGGTTAATTTCCATGGCCGGTTGTTCAAAGAAGTATAATTCGGAGCTGAACTTCTCATTTACGAGATAGTACTTAGCTCCTTCCCGTTTTGCCCAAGCTGCTGCGGTCTCCTTCGGAAGCATGTTGTCTTCCAGTTTCTCTGCGGCATACTCTGACGTTGCTTGCTGCGCCAATCCCGGTAACCCTTCGTAAACTCTCTTCCACAAGTACGTGCGACCATTCTTCTCAGCGACGAAGCTGATCTTGGTGGTTCCGTTCTCGTCTTTAAAGCTTCCATCTGAAGTATAGAAATACTTCGTTTCCGAATAGTCTGGAAGGAACAGTTCTCCGTCTTTAGTGATCTCTACCCGGATCTGTGTATTACTGCCCGCGTAATAGCCTGCTTGCTTTAATACATTTTGGGGTATCTTTGCCTTGACGGGCTTGCCAAATGATTTGTCCGGCTTGATGCTCTTGATTTCGCCCTTTGCCTTGAGCGCATGCAGCAGCAATTCGCTTGCCAGCATTTGATTCGTGACACTGCTTCCGCCAGAGGTTAACACAGTAGCTGCCATCTTTTTCTCAGGAAGCACAATGAGGGAAGCAGAATACGCAGACAAGTCCCCGCCCTTGGCCAAGCCCTTTATTCCGTAATCATGAAACGGGTACAGCTTCACACTGTCCCAGCCCAGACCGTAATTGTTACTATCATCTTCATCTTCCGGCCAGATACCTTTCTTGTATTCCTCCTGTTCCATCGCACGTACCGACTTGTCAGAAAGGACCTTGTGTGCCTGCCCCATAAACGGTTGCGAGAATCTCACCATATCTTCTGCTGTGGAATAAATTCCCCCTTCGGCGATCACCATAACATAACTTTTCGGAAGCTGCTTTTCGTAATCCGGGACATACAACGCGGCAAGCTTGTTGTCCTTCATATCATCCTGTGGTGTTTTTGTATGATTCATCTGCAATGGTTCTGTGAAATTTTGATGAATAAATGTGGTAAAGCTCATCCCACTGACTCTTTCAACGAGAATCTCGGCAAGTGTAAAGCCGCTATTGCAATACACCGAGAATGCTCCAGGGTCCGATTTCAAGGTCTGGTCGGACAATGCCTGCAGCATTGTATCATGGGCGTAAGGATCATTATCCTCGAATAAAGAATCGTTCGTAGATCCAGTACCTCGCAGACCTGACGAGTGGTTCAACAGCATGCGTGGAGTAATGCGCTTATATCGTTCGTCCTTCATCTTGAACTCAGGAATATACTTGACGACAGGAGTATCGAGATCGATTTTACCTTGGTCTACCAATTTCATGACGGCTGCAGCTCCAAATACTTTGCTGACTGAACCGATCCCGTACATCGTATCCTTAGTTAGTGGCTTATCGTTCTTGCCAGTCTGGCCAGACACGATCATTTTTCCGTTGTCAATCAGCGCATACTGGACGCTAAATGTTTCCGTGGATTCGAGGAGCAACTCCGCCTTCTCGGCAGCGATTTCCCCCAATCCTTGGCTATAAGAAGTTGCAGGGACGACATCTGAAGCCATTGCTACGGGTGGTGCCATCAGAGTTAGCGCAAGTGTAGCAGATAATGCCAAAAACGGCTTTTTCTTCATAAAACTACCTCCTGATCGCTTCTTCAAACGAAGAAATATACCTAGAATAAGACTTTTAGTCTGTAGAGTCGGGAGAAATTACTTCCCACTTTCCAAACAGACTCAAACCCGCCGCTTTAGCCAGTAACGTAGATGCATGGTTATCGAGCTGGCATCGGTACTGGGGTTCGTATCCTTGACCATAGGCGTGTTTGCAAATGGAGCGCACCGCTTTGCGGGCGTGACCTTTTCCTCTAAAGGATGTCTGCGTCAGTACACCTAGATCGGCAATTTGCAAGTCATCCTCCCAAGGGTACATACTGGCGGCGCTGACCAAGCGATTTTGCTCAAAAGAGCCAAACACCGCCCAGTGATCCAGCTCCACTTGAGCGTCAGCCAGGTCCTGTTCCGAAACGGAGGACTGGAACTCGGAGAAAGTAGCCTCATCTAGCTCTGTTAACCGGCGCAAGTCACCTTCGAGGTTTTCTTGGAGCAATTCGTTCTTATCCGCTTTTGAAAAATAAAAAAGATAATCTGCACCGTGCAGACTGACTCCCGCGTCATTCAATTTCCGACGAAAGACCGGCTCGGATAAGTCCTGCTGTTGATACAGACCAGCTTTTTTGGCCAGCTCTGGCGTCAGGACAGCCATAACCCGACCGTCGGAGAGTTCCAGTACCATGACCCGACTATCTTCGTCGAGATCAGGGTTGATCGTGACAGTAAAGGATTCATCGCGATAGAGGACGTCTCCGGTCAAAAATGACTCCTGCCAATAGTCAGTGATCGTTGGTGAAAATGTAGGCATTACTAGACTTGATTGATTTGTCATTATGTTCACTTCCTAGTATGTTGAGTTTTTCATCAAAGGGGTCTTTACTTCTCGCACATTCGCACTCCTTCTGCGAATGTACAACACATTCTATACCCTGACATTGTGTCAAGGTCAACATCTCACCTACCGCCCTCTTCAGGAAGTTCAAATTACTTATAGAGGATATTACAGACTTTTTATGTCGCATATGTTTCTAAAAAATACAGTGGATCAGGAATCCACAGCTACTTATTTTGTATTACAACAACGATTCATTTAATTGACGCATATTCGAGTTACTTGCAATCGGAATGCATATTTCTGTGACATATTCAGATTGATTATTCGTTTCTCCGCAATCTCTATAGTATCGCTCCACAGATGGTCCTATGATTGCATAGTTATTTTGTTTCGCCCATGCAATGAGCGCTTGGTAAGGATGATCAATATCCTTGTAACTACCGAGATAGATCGTGCTCATATACAGGCCACCTTCGATTATTCTGGAATAAAACGCTCCCTTATTGTATTCAGTATTTATCGGAATACATACTTCGATATCTGCATTCTCGGGATCATACACATAATTGGTTACATGAAAGACCGTCATATGCGTTCCGGTCGTTTCTACATTGTTTGCAGCAATCACTTCATAGAGTTCATCGATCATTTGATCCATTGCTTCTTCATTGGTTCGTCTTCTTTGACATAGTGCTAAAAACTCGCTGCGATAACCGATTACAATATCAAAGCTTCGATTAAAATGTGCCATCTTTTTTTCACGAGACGTCGCTCTAATTTGATTTTCCAGCTCCATAATTAAGTAATGATGTTCTGTTGCAGACTGTTGCAAGTGATCAATCTTGAGTTGAAGCGTCTGTTTTGTGTATTCCACATCATTTTTACCGAGTACAAACTTGATCTCTTCTAACGAAAAGCCATATCTTCTGAATTGCTTTATCATCGAAATTTTATTTATTTCCTCATCGCTATAGTATCTGTACCCATTTTGTTCGATAAAGCTAGGCTTTAACAATTCAATCTTGTCATAATGCCTCAACATTCTAGGAGATACCTTACTTATTTTCGCGAATTCACCGATCGTGTACATTCAATCACCTTCTTTCATGAAGATTTGACTGTGTAAAAATGGGTTTCAGCCACATTCTAAAGAACTACCTAATTTATTGACAAAGGAGTGTTGTACTTTTCTTGCATGGGTTCAATGGTTATAGGAGTTGCCTTCATGTTTCAATCACCTTTTCAGAAATTGTAGTCGGGTCGATCAAAGCTTGCAGCTCATAATTCAGCTGGCTATGACTAAACAAGGATAAATACGATCTTTCAATCAGGATGAAAGGTCCTTGTATCGTATAAGACTGTGCAGCGGCATATGCGTAAAACTGTTCGATCACTTCTTCGAGCTCATCATCGTTATGAACCAGTCTCTGGGTAGAAAGATAGTTTCCACTCGGTAATGAATAATCGCCAGGTATTTGTGATTCCGTATACAAGGTCATCGTACTGGAATCACCTTCTACGAAATAAATATCCGATTCGAACAGATTTGGGACGTACTTGGCACGTTCAGCCAACAGTTTGGCGTTGAGCTTCATTTGCGAATCCATTTCAAGCCAGCGAGTCAAGTAAGTCGTGTCTTGCCACTTTATTTGGTAGTGATTGGGGTGAGAAGCAAAGTTCTTCTGTTCATATAACACCTTATTAATAAATTGCTGAAGCTCTTGTAAACGAAGCAGCTCTGTATTTATTTCTACCAACGAATGATGGAGTAGCTGTCCATATTGATCCGCAGAAAAGGAAGTCATGCATTCTTTAATAGACTGGACTGACACCCCCAACTTGCGAAGCAACAAAATATGTGCAAGCTGGTAAACTTGATCCATGCTATACATGCGATACTGATTGTTGTCTATGTAAGCAGGTAGAAGGACTCCTTTCTCTTCAAAATATCGAATTTGATGAACAGATACGTTCATAAGCTTAGCTAGCTCGCTAATCGTAATTTCACTTTTCATAAGTACGACTCCTATGGCTTTAGTTGTAATGGAATACCTTAACAGTACACCTTAGGTCATACCTAGGGTCAAGTGATTGGTTCAAAGAAAAAAGGGAGTAGTTCTTTGTTAATTTCTCTCCTATACGTTATGATGTAGCTTATTGGAAAACGATTGCTCATCCATGGATTTCGTGGTAAATTTCAAACTCTCACGAATATGAATGATGACGAGCTTGCCCTCTTTTTCGCAAAGCTTTTTGAGCATTTCCCTATTGAGCCGGCAACCCAACGAATGATAGCCATACAAGATGGACAAGTTGTCGGGTCGATGTCAATCAAATGGCATGACGGTTCTTACATGAAACAGCAGCGGAGGCTCCACACGTGGGAAAGCTTTTGCGATTTTGGAAAGTGGAACCTCTTTAAAATGCTGCTCGGTTTGCATTTGTTAGAGCATAAGCCACAGCCTGGAGAATGCTATATCGCCGACGTTGTTGTCCATCCAGATTATCGAGGGATGGGAGTTGGCAAGTTGTTATTGAACTGGGCCTACCAGTTTGTTGAAACTGATTCACATTTGGATAAGCTCAGTTTGTTCGTCTCCGGTAAAAATCCACGCGCCAAGCGTCTATATGAGGAGCTCTCATTCCATACGAATTTACAGAAAAATAGCTTAACAAGACACCTTCTATTTAAAGAAAGGACATGGCATTATATGGTGCAGAGAGTGAAATAGTGGCGAAATCACAAAAAAGAAAAGAAGCCGGTTATGCCCGGCTATAGATAAAGCTATATTTGTTTCTATCCTTACTCCGGAATCTGATAGGGACGATTAAAAATAATATTCTCTACTACTTCTATAGTCGCTTGTGTTCGTTCTCGGTCCT
The DNA here is from genome assembly GCF_050467985.1 of Brevibacillus sp. NRS-1366. Taxonomy (NCBI): domain Bacteria; kingdom Bacillati; phylum Bacillota; class Bacilli; order Caryophanales; family Paenibacillaceae; genus Brevibacillus; species Brevibacillus sp. NRS-1366. Next base: position 29,544 of record NZ_JBITPN010000062.1, read on the forward strand.
GTTCCACGTTCGATAGATAAATGATTGTTTTGTCAATATCGATATACCGGCTTAGCCAAGTTTGATGTCCCGGCCAGCCCCCTCCATGGCAAACAACCTTTCCTATCGAGGGCTCATTGCGTATCCGCCAGCCATACCCGTAATCATAAGATTGATGATCTGCCAAGAGAACAGGCGAAAAGGCTTTTTCTAAGGTCTCTTTACTTACCAGCTTCTCTGTATATAAGGCCCTATCCCATTTTCTCAGGTCTTCTAGCGTTGAATTAACAATTCCATCTCCCTGAATTCCGTCGAGATAAATGACGAAATCGTACTCTGCTAATTCGTCTGGCAAGCAGTATTTATCCAAATGATTGGAATAAACGTATCCATAAGCGTAATCGTCAATCAACTCCTGAGAGGATCTGCGGTTGTAAACTCTAGTCCTCTCCATCTCAAGCGGTTGAAATATACGTTGTTCCAAGAAATCAGCAAAGCTTGTTCCTGACACTTGCTCAATGATTAATGCGAGTAACACATATCCCGTATTGCTATATTCATATTTTTCATTCGGACGAAAATAGACGTCAGGCTGATGGAGCTTAAGCTGCTCAAGAACGTCATAATTCTTGGCAATTTTTGACCTGTCCCAGTGCTGCTCAAATATCTCCATGTAATCCGGCAAACCGGACGTATGTGTCAGTAGATTCTGAACAGAAACATTTGCATATGGAAAATCAGGAATAAATTTTTCGATCGTATCCTCGTAGCTGATTTTTCCCTGTTCTTGCAAAATCATGATGCCCATCGCCGTAAATGCCTTGGAAACGGACGCAAGCTCAAATACTGTATTGGTTGTCAACACATTGGAATGATCCAGCTGAGCGAAGCCGAATGATCCAGTGTACAAGGGAACACCTTTATCTAGCACCATGATGTTTCCATTGAATTTCTTTTTATCTGCCAAAGTCGTAAATAGTTCATCAAGCTGATGGTATCGCAGTTCATTCGAATTGCTTTGGAGTTCCATTTTTCATGACTCCTCTCGGGATAGGGTTGAATAAAATGGATTCAGCTAACTAACGGACTTTACATGGCAACTCTTCTCTAACGTTGCTAACAGCTAGTTCGCCAGAAATCCTTACACATAAATCTTTTCTTCCAAAGTAACGGCTTTTATTCTGTTCATATCAGGTGTGTAGCCGATTCCAACCCCATCTGGAACTGTTATGATCCCATTGTCTACCGTAACCTCGGGGTTAATAATATCGGCATGCCAATAGTTAGAGGAAGCCGCCGTATCTCCAGGTAATGTGAAGTTAGGGAGGGAAGTCATTGCAATATTATGTGCCCTGCCTATTCCGGATTCGAGCATTCCTCCACACCAAACAGGGATGTTGTGCTTTTGGCATAGCTCATGAATTTTTTTAGCTTCAGTCAGACCGCCAACTCGTCCAATTTTGATGTTAATTACTTTTGTACTTCCCAATTTAATGGCTTTCCGCACATCCTCCGCGGAATGGATGCTTTCATCCAAACAAACAGGGGTTTGAATACGCGCTTGTAATTCAGCATGATCAATCAGATCGTCGTGTTCCAAAGGCTGCTCAATCATCATTAATTGAAACTCGTCCAGCTGTGCCAAATGATCAATATCCGTCAAGCTGTACGCAGAGTTTGCATCTACCATGAGAGGAATCGTAGGGAATTCTTTCCGCACACAACGTGTTACCTCTAGGTCCCAGCCTGGTCTGATTTTAATTTTAATCCGTTTATACCCTTCCGCCAGACTGCGTTCAATTTTACGTAGCGTCTCATCTGTAGAATCCTGGATTCCGATGCTAACCCCTACTTCTATATGCTTTTTGACTCCTCCTAAAGCAGTTGCCAATGACATATTCTTTTCTCTTGCGTATAAATCCCAAATAGCACCTTCCAGGGCCGATTTCGCCATATAGTTTCCGCGAATATGTGAAAAGACCTTCGACACATCATCAGGGTGACCGATTTCCTCTCTTTGAAGAATCGGGATAAGGAAATCCTCCATAATGTGCAAATTCGTTTTTACTGTTTCTTCTTTATAAAAAGGGTCAGCGCTTGCAACTGATTCTGCCCATCCGGATATGCCATCCTCATTTTGAATTTCGATGAGAAGAAACTCACGATCTCTTTCTGTTCCCAAGCTTGTTGTGAAGGGATGAACTAAATCCAATTTCAATCGTCGAATAATTACGCGTTTTATCTTCATCATACTTCCCTCTTTCTGTTATTCGATAAATATCCGAGTTTGGTTGTAAAGTGTTCGAGTTTTTCCCGTCGTGCCCGAATATTTTTTGGATCTTTTTCGTGCATTCCCATTACAATCAATTCAGAAAGACTCAGGAGTGCCAGGATGCGATCTGAAAAAATCTCGGGATTTTCCCCGGTAGTCAATGATATGGTTGCAAGCTGCCCGATTGGTGATAACGGTCGGTCTGTCATTGCAATTAAGGTAGCCTTTTGTCCTTTTGCTTGCTCCGCCAAAACCAGAGCTTCTTTCGAGTAACGCGGCAAGGAAATTAAGAGCACAACAGAGTTTTCTGTGAAAATTGCACAGCGTTTCCGGATTGTATCCAGTCGGGGATGAGCAGTAGACATGATCACGAAGCTGATTTAATTTATACGATAGCCAGTAGGCGGCAGTATACGATTCTCGAAAGCCTCCAACGAAGATTCGGTCAGCTTTTATCAACAGCTCTACTGTTTTCCAGATATCCTCCTCTCTCACTTGGTTTATCAAGCAATCCAATATTTGTTTTTCATGCTGGATTGAATGAGTAAATATGTTCGTAACCTTTCCTTCTTCTTCCTCAGAGATGGAAAGCGAATGAGAAACGTGTTGTTTATGGCTGAGCATCTCTTCTCTAATCATTTTTTGCATCTCAGAAAAACTGTTTAAACCTAATGCGTATGCCAATCGAATGACGGTTGTTTCACTGACACCGACCTCACGCGCAATCTGAGAAATCGTATAAAGCGCGCTCTGTTCCAAAGAAGTTACTAAAAATTCTGCAACCTTCTTTTGTCCGGGAGAAAGATCTTGGTATTTATCCTAGATGATGTGTTGGAATGTCTTGGTTAACATAGGCAACTCCAGTCATACTGTAGAATCGTAGAATTAAATACTTCTATAAATTTATAATAATGAATTTTTATCTCCACATCAACTGAAACTTTGAAAGCGATTTCCAACTGAAAGTGAAAAGGATCTACCTGAGCCATAGCAGCCAGACAAACCCTTTACTCCACGATTGTTTTTAATCAAGAGTATAAGTGACATGCTACAAAATGACCTGGCTCCACCTCTACAGGCGTTGGCCGAACCGATTTACAAAGGTCCATACAGTGCATGCAACGCGGATGAAACGTGCAGCCTTGTGGTGGATTAGCCGGGTTTGGAACATCCCCGTGTAAAACGATTCGCTCACGCTTCATCAGCGGATTCAGAATCGGAACCGCAGACATGAGCGCTTGTGAATAAGGATGGTATGGCTTGGAAAAGATCTGCTGCTTCCCTGCAATTTCGACTACTCCTCCGAGGTACATCACGGCAATTCGGTCACTGAAATGCTTCACAACGCTCAGATCATGTGAAATAAAAATAAATGCCAGTCTAAGCCTTTTCTGCAAATCTTGAAGCAAATTGAGGATCTGTGCCTGGATCGACACGTCGAGTGCCGAAACTGGTTCATCGGCGATAATGAGATCTGGTTGTACAGCGAGCGCTCTGGCAATCCCCACGCGCTGCCGTTGTCCGCCACTAAATTCATGGGGATAACGATCCGCCTGACTCGGATTTAGGCCAACTAACTGCAGCAACTCCATTACCTGCTCCCTGCGATCAGCACGATGCAGATGCGGATCACGGACAGAGAGTGCTTCGCTAAGGATGGCGGAGACAGTCATTCGTGGATTGAGTGATGCATACGGGTCTTGAAACACAATCTGCATCCGTTCCCGCAGTTTGCGCAGTTCACTTTCGGACATAGTAGTGATTTCCGTCCCAGCGAATTTCACTGAGCCGCCAGTCGGGTTGATCAGGCGGAGAATACTTCGTCCAGTAGTCGATTTGCCACAGCCGCTCTCGCCAACAATGCCAAGTGTCTCGCCCTGCTTTAACCGAAATGTGACGCCGTCGACAGCCTTAATATAATCTGTTTTGCCCCCAAACAAGCCTTTCTGTACAGGAAAGTATGTCTTTAACTCCTCTACCTCCAGCAGCCAGTCACTCATATCGTTATTTCCTCTCTCGCATACAGCCAGCATCTGACTCGCTGATTGTCTATATTCATCAGTGGAGGTTTTTCCTGCCTGCACTTCTCATGAGCATATTCACAGCGTGAAAAAAACGGACAGCCGCTTATCACTTCACCAAGCAAGGGAACATTGCCTTTGATCGGTTCGAGACGGTCTCGCTCCTTCTCTATACCTGGCACCGATCGCAGAAGTCCGACCGTGTACGGATGCTTTGGATTCGAAAAGATGCTTGTTACTTCTGCCTCTTCAACGATCTCCCCGTAGTACATCACCATGATCCGATCCGCCATTTCGGCAACGACGCCCAAATCATGGGTAATGAGCAAGATAGCGGTGTTGGAATCCCGTTTTAATTCGTTCATTAAATCGAGGATCTGTGCCTGAATCGTCACATCAAGTGCTGTCGTCGGCTCATCGGCAATCAATAGGTCAGGCTGACAAGCCATCGCCATCGCAATCATGACGCGCTGCTTCATCCCTCCAGAGAGCTGATGAGGAAACTCGCGAATGATCTTATCTGCACGCGGAATCCCTACTTTTTTCAGTATCTCGACTGTTTTTTGCTCCTTCTCCGCTTTGGAAAAATTGGTGTGCACCTTGAACACCTCCCCGATCTGCTTGCCAACGGTATGTACCGGATTCAGTGAGGTCATGGGTTCCTGAAAGATCATGGAGATTTCGTTGCCGCGCAGCGCCCGCATTTCCTTGTCGGAGAGACGGTTTAGCTCTCTATTCTTGAAGCGGATACTGCCTTCTACCTGGCCCTCCTGTCTGGCGATAAGCCGCATAATGGAGAGCGAAGTCACACTTTTCCCGCAACCGGATTCACCAACTAAAGCGACTGTTTCACCTTTATTCACGTGAAAGCTCACATTGTTGACAGCAGGTAGCAGTCCTTTTTCTGTTTTGAAACGCATGAACAACTGGTCAACTTCCAGCAAAACCGACGTCATTTGTACTTCCCTCCCCCTCTACCTAGATAACCTTTAGCCGACATTCACGAAGATTACTTTTGCTTTGGATCTAGTGCATCGCGCAACCCGTCCCCAAGCATATTGAAGCTAAGCACTACAAGCATGATCACGAGCCCTGGAAACAATGACATCCACCAGGCCTGATTCAGGAACACACGACTCTCCATAACCATTGCCCCCCACTCCGGATCTGGGGGCTGAGCCCCTAACCCGAGAAAGCTAAGAGCTGCTGCCGCCAAAATGCAGTCACCAAATATCAGGGTTGTCATGACAATCATCGGTGAAAGAATATTCGGAATGACATGCTTGAGAAGAATCTTGTAATCTCGTATTCCTAGCGCACGAACAGCTTCAATGTATTCCTTTTCCCGCAATGTCAAAACAGCAGAGCGCACGACTCGGACAAATTGCGGAATCTGTGAGATGGCGACGGCAATCATCGCGTTGGTCAGCCCGACACCAAGCACCGCGATGACAACAATTGCAAGTAGCAAAGAAGGAAATGACATAAGAATATCCATCAGCTGCATGATGTACATATCTAGCTTTCGATAGTAGCCGGCAACTACGCCAAGCGTGATGCCGATACCCAAGCAAATCGTGACGGAGATCAGACCCATCATTAATGAAACCCTGCCACCATATAGGATCCGTGTGAAGATATCTCTGCCGAAATCATCTGTCCCGAACAGATGAGTGGTGCTTGGTTTCATTAGTCGCTGTTCGAAATTGATTTGATCAAGCGGGTATGGGGCGATGACAGGAGCGAACACGGCAAAGATAATGATGACCAAAAGGAAGAGCAATCCGCTGATGGCAGCGCCGTTTTTGCTGAACCGCTTCCAGAGCATTCTCCAGTGAGATTGCGACTCCCCTTTTTTGATATCATGTTCAAGGACTGGAATCGGCACTTTATGATCATCTGCATATTTCGTTAACTCACTATCCACTGTTCATTCCCCTTCCTAATCGTAGCGAACTCGTGGGTCGAAAAAGCTGTATACGATGTCCGTAACCAAATTCACCAATGTGTACAGCAACGCTACGAACAGTACCACGCCCTGCACAGTGGGAATGTCCCGTTTGGTAACCGCCTCAATGGCAAAATAGCCGATTCCAGGAAGAGCGAACACGGTTTCCGTAATAACAGCACCTGCCAAGAGCCCTCCAAATTGCAAGCCGATCAAGGTAATAATCGGGATGACAGCATTCTGCAAGCCATGGGCGAACACCCGCGCCCAAGTTGCCACCCCTTTTGCCTCAGCAGTGCGCATGTAATCCTGTTTAATCACATCAAGCATACTGGAACGGGTCATTTTCGCGATAAATCCGATAGAAAACAGACCGATCGTCAGCGAAGGCAGCACCAATGAATAAAACCCATCGTAACCAGAGATCGGGAACCAACCGAATTGGTAGGCAAATAACCAAATGACAAACAAGATGACCCAGAAATCAGGAGCTGAAATGCTGATCGTCGATAATGTGTTCACCAGTCGATCAATGAATGTGTTTTGTTTGACAGCAGCAATGACCCCGAACAATATACCGATTACCGAACCAAGCACGACACCGTAAACGGCGAGTTGAAAGGTGATTGGGAAACGGCTGGTGATTTCTTCCCAGACGGGAATGCCAGTAAATAATGAGGTTCCCAAATCCCCATGGACCAGCTTGCCCAAATAATCAAAATACTGGGTAATCAATGGCTGATCTAGCCCTAGCTGTGCTCTCATCGCCTTGACTGCTTCCTCCGAAGCGTTTTTGCCCACGATATAGCGGGCTGGATCACCAGGTATCATGTGAACGATTAAAAAGACAAGGACCGAGACACCAAGCAAGGTGGTAAATAGAGAAAGGAACCGTTTGAGCAGGTATTTTTGCATGTGAACACACCTCTACCCTATTTCTTTTTCAATTGAATATCCTGGAAAATAACACCTGTTGCGGCTGAGCTTTTAAAGCCTTCAATGTCGCGGTAGGCTGTAACCGTTTCTCTGTTGTAGAGAGGTACCCACGGCGATGCCTTGACCAAGTAATCGCCTACCTCTTCATATGCTTTCATACGCCTGTCTTCATCAATCTCTTGCCGTCCCTTGGACAAAAGGGCTTCCAGTTCATCCGTCTCAAAATACAGTTTGGTAGAGTTGCCTTTGCCAAAAATGAGATGAAGAATATCCGGGTCTAGCCAACCGTACTCGTTCAAAAACATTTCATGCGTGCCCTTTGCCATCCGGTCTCTGAACGTCAGCCAGTCGGTCACGGAGGTTATTTTTACATCAATACCTACTTCCTTCAGTTGAGATTGCAAGATTACGGCCATTTTTTGTTTTTCGGTTCCGCCCTCAATCATCAGTTCTGTCGAAAATGGTTCGCCATTTTTTTCGAGAATGCCATCTCCGTTCGTATCCATCCAACCTGCTTCTGCAAGCAATTGCTTCGATTTGGTTATATCTCGCTTGTACATCTCTTTTGCCATATCTTCTATTTTCTGGCTGTATCCCGGGATCGTTGTTGGTAGTGGTCCATGAATTGGCTTAGCCAAACCGCTCATCGCGTACTGGACAATTGGTGTACGGTCCACTGCCATGGCAATTGCTTGTCTGACACGGACATCCTGAAAATACGGATTTTTGTTGTTAAAGCCGAGGTAATTAAGGCCAGCCTCCAAAGTCTTGGAAATTTCCACCCCTGGTAAGTTTTCCAATTCATTTACGTAGTTAGTCGGAACCTGTTGAAAGATTTGAACGGTCCCTTTTTTAAATTCAAGCATTTTCGTATCGTCATCCTTGATGAAACGGAAGACGACTTCATCTAAATAAGGGGCCCCTTTGTTCTCAGCATTATCCGGTGACCATTTGTACGCTTTGTTCAGCTTATACGTAAGGGAGGCACCACGCACTTTTTCATGAAAGACCAACGGACCTGTCGCGGATGGATTGTTGCCGAACTTGTCCCCCAGCTCGTCCACTCTGGCTGGATCGAGTACTGCCAAGAAGTCAGCTGCTATTGTTAAAAACGGGGCATATTTTTCCGTTAAGGTAATTTTGACTGTATATGGCCCAGAGACTTCCACTTTTTCAATCGGACCGAGCATTAATTTGTCTGGGCAGATTTTCAGGCATCGGTCAATTGACAATTTGACTGTCTCTGCTGTCATCGGTGCTCCGGATTGAAAAGTAACGTCTTTGCGCAATTGAAAGGTCCAGGCTTTCCCGTCATCCGAGACGCTATATGATTGCGCTAGACCCGGAATGATTTTCCCAGTCTCGCTGCGGGCAAGCAAAAAATCATATATTCGTGTGTTGGCATCATCGTACCAAGCCGTTAGATGCATATCCATCGTATCTGGCTCTGTTGGCGCTGCAATGACGATTGTTCCTCCCACACTCGCCTTGCCAGAGCTTTGGTCGTTCTCCCCATTTGTTTGTGATGGTGTTGAGGAAGTACAGCCTGCCAAAAACACTACGGTAACGAGCAAAAGTGAAATCCACTGCTTAAACCGATAGAATCGGAGCATCATTTAACCCCCTTTTTTTCGTTTCTCAGTAACAGTTACGCGGTAACGTTGGCAAAGTCGTAGTTATACTACTTCCATGATGAGTTTCGAATCTTCCGAAATATAAACACCTGCAGCTTGTGTTGTGCTTTCGATCATGGATCGATGGTAGCACGTATTGAATGGCTAAAGACGGTATAGGCCCACTCACCGTCTTTGCCTAATTTGATCGACGTACCCCGTATTGTAAACGCTTGCATCAATGCTTTTGCTTACTCTTCTTTTCCACCACTGACGCCGTCTCGATCTGGGGAACAAAATCGAATCTGTTCAAAGAGAGCAGCCGGTTGGTTATAATATTTGGCCCACTCTTTATCACCGTAGGCGAAATGCCACCACTCGCTATCCGTTGGGGCAAACCCTGCTTGTAGCATGCAATGGCGCAAGATTTGCCTTCTGTGCCACACGTCCTTTTCGATAAACGGAGAATGGACATAGTGATCTCTACTATTCTCTTCCTCCGGCCCCAAGTACACAGCTTCGCCATCAGCGTTGATGAGTAGAACGTCTACGGCTCCTCCAGTCGGATGCCCAGCAACCTCTGGGACAGCAACCAAACGATGGGCTGCCTCTTTTAGTTCTTCTCCATCCAGCTCAGGGTTTTCGGCTTTAACGTGGGCTTTATAGTCGGAATACGCTTTTTCCTGCACATCTGGATGGCGATATCCGCAGACGACTTCGAGTTCGTAATCAGGAAATGTATTTTTCAACGCTGCACGAGCGCTAATCAACATGTCAACAACCCGCGACCGGACATAGATACTGTCGCCGGTGTATGGCTGCATTTCTTCGTAATTTGTTACCTTCCCTTCAAATTCTGGCCCAATCGGTACAAGTGGATCGCCATTGTCCTTGACCGGAATAGAGACATAGTCACTGTACTTCAAGAATTGCTTTTCGAGCATCGCGTAATAGATTTCCTTATTCAAAAAAATCATCCTTTCTGTACACTTTTTCCTAAAGTAATTTCTGCGATTTTTTTGGCGTACTCAATAGATTCAAAAGCCTCATCGTTACTTAGTACTGCAATGGTCAAACGCTCTTCAGGAAAACGCATAAAGTGTGAAGGGTAACTGGCCCAACCACCTGAATGCTCCAGGTAATGACAATCAAAATCTCCGCCTAAAAACACGCCAAAAGCATAATCCTCATTATCGATAATCAGCTGACCTGTTGGGGAAGTTTTCGGGCCTAGCTCAATCATTCTCTTAACAAGGTCTTTCCCGCCAACCATACCTGTCGTGTAGTTTTGTCCCCATTTTACTAAGTCCTCTACATTTGAATGGACGGCTCCATCGCCCATGTGTTCCCAAGGACTTTCATAGATTTCGTATGCCCCTTGCCCATTCTTCGAGTAGCCACGAGCAACTGGAAAGCTTGTAGGATAGCGAACCACAATTGCTGTGTCGTTCATGTGCAAAGGTTCAAAAATACGTTCCTTAGAAAATTCGCTCAAGTTTTTCCCACTGGCTTTTTCAACAACTAATGACAGTAAAAAGTATCCTGTATTGCTGTACTCAAACTTAGTTCCGACCGGAAAAGCTGCCATTTGATGATTTTCAAGATGCAACAATGATTGCTCAGGAGTTAATTTTTCCGTATCTTTAAAATTGGCTTTTTCCGCTAACTCCATATAATCTACTAAACCGCCAGTGTGATGAATGAGATGTCGCAGCGTCACTGGCTCAGCGTAAGCACCAAGAGTGGGTACGTACTTTAAAATCGAATCATCCAGATTCAATTTTCCCTCCTGCTCTAGCAGTAAAATGGCAAAGGCAGTGAATTGTTTGGAGACGGATGCGAGATTAAAAATGGTCTTTGTCGTTATCGGCAGGTTTTCTTCTATTGAATCTAAACCTACCGCTCCTTTATAAGTTACGCCATCGTCGAAGCTCGCTATATATGCACAGCCAGGTTCGTTTGGTGAGAACCTGTTAAATAAATCGTTAAGTGCCAGTTGTATGGATTGATCGCGAGTGCTATACATACTAATTACCCTCCTTTAGCAAAAACAGTGCTCCCCACCCTGTTTTTGCATCAGCTTCGTTGTCTTCCCAGATTAAGTGTGTTTTTTCAGCCTTTCTACATTTGCTTTTTTTCCATTAGGTAAAAATGGACAGGTACTGTTTCATCGCCTTTGATGAAATCACAAACAACCCAACCATTTTGAAAGTAATGCTTGAAAACTCCCCGGGTTGCCATTCGCCAACGGAGCGCCAGATCGACATCCCTAGCTTTCACTTCCTGAAATGCTGAGGGTACGGCAACGACTAGTGGACCGTCATGCTGTTCCACAGTGAGATCAATCGATTGTGGCTCGGGATCGCCTTCGTGGTTGAGTTCAAAATGCAATACTGGCTTTGCTTGAGCGTCTATCTCTCTCTTTTTTTGCGGATTCGCCATCTTCTCGATTACATCAGGACCACTGATCCACCACTCTACCTGAAACCGATCCGAGGGTAAGCCGGTATTTAAAATATCTGTCAGCTCGCCATAGCAGTTTTGAATGTAAGTAGAACAAATCGCACCCAGTTTGCGAATGTTCAAATTTCCGTTGACCGTTTCCAGAGGGTCATATGTCCATGAAACGAGGTTATAGCCTTTTTCAATCGCGGCTTCCTTTTGTACCTGTTTGATCTTTTCTCCCACCCCGCCTTTCTGGAAATCAGGATGGATCCCCATGGTATGAGAGCAAAGGTATGTCTTCACCCCGTCAAACCCTGCAAAGCTGTATTGAAAGCCGATAAGTCGCTCTCCCACAAATGCGCCTATGACCATGCCTCCGTGTTTAACTGCTGTCATCGTCTGATGCACAGGCACTGGGTCATCGTTCGCCCAAATGATTTCTTCCAGCTCTTTTACTGCCAGAAGTTCTTCATATGTGTTCAATTGTCTAATTGTTAATGACTCTAAAAATTGTCTGTTATGCATAAAACTCACCTCATCTCCCTAGACAATCGCAATCAATGTAGAAGAATTATGTTCTACATGTATTTGTATAAATAGAATTAAATACTATGTGAAATCATTTTACCATAAGTACCCAAATAACTAAATTGTTTTTGCATCAATGAAAATGGCCTTTCCGCTGAGTCGTTAATCAATTTAGGCTTACGCGTCCGTTAGTTTTGCAATGCAACATACATTCTAAACCTTGACATCGTGTAAAGGTCAATGACTAGCAAAATGCAACGCATGCTGGCTACGCAGCTCGAAACGCAAAAAAGAGCAACCCATCATGGTTTGCCCAACCCAAAACGAGATGAAGTTTTTAAGTGAAGGAGGTTCAACAGGTATTCACAGATGTTACACTGAAAACTTGGACAAACGCCAGCTGTTTAATTCGTCCACCTGTACATTTTCGATAATCTCCTTTACTGCCAAACGACTTACCAGAGGAGCTAATGTGATTGCTGCATGCATGACTGCTAAATAGAGCCCCTTTATCTGGTCATGAAATCCCACAATTGGATACCCGTCTTCAGGCATCGGTCTCATCCCTACACGTATATTCTCCAGCGTCAAATTTTCCCCTCCACGCAAACTGTGGCGAAGGGTTTCAAATGCTCGTAATGAAAGTTTTGAAATACATACAGGCATGCACCTTCAATCCTATTAATACCTTCTCTGCCTGTGTGCTCATTTTCTACGAACTGCAAAGCAGCATAGGGGTCTCCTGTCTTTTGAAATGCAATTTTATTTACAGGGTCAAAACATCCATTTGTACAACTCCAGACTCTAATTTGTGTTGCCTTCCCCCCTTTCCTATTTTTGCTACCTGTTTTAGTGTTTCAACAACTCTGTCTACTTCCCAATCTTTGATCCATAGCGCGGGATAACCAGGGACAAGCGCCAAGATGGACCAAATACCATCAATGTTAGTCTCACCTATTCCAACGAGCCATTTAGTGTACCCGGAAACTTATATATTATTGGAACAATGAACACCGCGGACAGATCCATTGCTCTAATGGATACTGCCCTCAGACGTCGTTTTCACTTTATTGAATGTGGACCTGATCCAAGCAAACTGGATGATGTAGCAGGCGTACATCTGAATTCGTTTTTAGCAAGAATCAATGAGCGAATTGCTTACTTGTATGATCAGGATCATACCATTGGACATGCTTACTTTATGGTACCTGAATTGGATTATCAAGGTCTTGTGAGCATTATGAAAAACAAAGTAATTCCTTTATTACAGGAGTATTTTTACGAGGATTGGGAAAAAATCGAGCTGATTTTGGGTGGAGCAGGGAAACCTGGAGATAATAATTACTTCCTAACCAAAGTAGAACGTGAGGCTTATCAGATTTTCGGGAACCATCCAGTGATTGATAGACTCTCAACGCAGGTGAAATATACTATTGTACAAAATCCTTCTCTAGAAGCTTTCTCCCGAGTGTATTTGAATACTACCGGAGCATCTGTATGAAAACTCTAACAGTGCATGAATGTGTTGATCATATTCAAATCACTCAGGAAGACAAACTATATTCCATTACTCGAGATGATGCGGAAGAGTTGGATGCGTATTTCAAATCAAGGTACCCTAACAAAGAATATTTACAATGGAGCAGAGACCAAGTTAGCTTTCTCAACGTAGTGGGATATATCCAATTGACTAATGTAGCGATTGAAATCCTGCCTAAAGTGAATATTTCGGGTGACTTGAAGCATGCACGTTCTATGTTACTTCATATGTTGGAGCGCAGCGCTTTCTTACAAGTTTCTTATTCTCATGTCGCCCATTTAGACATTTCGGACAATAACCTCTATGAGATCTATGCGTCCCTGTTCGCTTCGTTATTGGAAAAGGAACTCAGAAGCGGACTACAATCCCAATATGTTGAACATGAAGATAATAAGTTTATCTTAAAAGGCTCTTTGGTAATAAAAGAACAACTGAAAAACAAAATGCAACGAAATAACAAGGTTTACTGTAAATACGAAGAGTTTACTGCCAATCATTTGTTAAACCAAATTCTGAAAGCTGCCATTCATGTTGCTTTGCCTAATATCCGTAATACGAATACCATAAAGAAGCTAAAGAAATGTTCATTAGTGATGGCAGAAATTGAGCTTATACCTGTTCATACAGATCAGCTTAAAAACTTGAGGTTTAACCGTACAAATCAACGGTTTGAGCCATGCCTTCTTCTTGCGAAATTATTCCTGGAACAGCAAACAACAAATATGGCGAGTGGTGTTCAAAAAGGATATTCTATTCTGTTTCCCATGGAAGAGTTATTCGAACAGTATATTGCAGTGATGTTGAAGCGAATAATTCCTACTTATAAGGTACATATTCAACATCGGAAGTACAGGCTTCTCCTCAATGAACAAAGGAACACAGCGGTATATCCATTACTGCCTGATGTTGTCATAGAAATCGATGGGAAGGAGCAAGTGGTAATTGATACAAAGTGGAAACGCATTAAGAGTGGCGTGCATCGTCATAGGGTCAAAAGGGAAGATCTATTCCAGATGTATGCTTACGCAAATCGTTATGAAGATGTGAGCCATACCATATTGGTTTACCCTTATAACGAATTCCTCATAGGGAATGCAGGAGAAATATTAGAGTCTTGGCTTATTGAGGGGGCACCAACTAAGAGGATACAAATGTGTTCTATAGACCTATCTTCAGAGAAAACAGTCAGGAATAGTCTACTTGCTATGTTACATGAATTAAATATTTTACCTTCGTCATGTATTTGGCAAGAAAAAAATGCAGAGTTCGGCAACTATTTTGTGCATAGCCTTGCCAGGCTAAAATTTCATAATTTTAACGGTGGGAAAGAGCATGCCGAAGGCGATAGCTCTCTCCTGTGAAAGCTACGATATGAGCATGATGTACAAGACGGTCGATCAAGGCAGCGGTGAGGCGGTTATCTCCGAAAACCGTATTCCACTGGCTAAACTCCAAATTCGAGGTGACAATGATACCGATCCGTTCATAACATTCTGAGATTAGATGAAAAAGGAGATCAGCACCGTCCTTGTGAAACGGAACAAAGCCTAATTCATCTAAAATCAATACATCAGTGTCCAGTAATTCCTTCTGAAATCGTGGAAGATTGCCAGCCTGAAACTTGGTTTGCAAAATAGAAACCAAGTCTGCCACCCGATAAAACCTCACTTTTTTCCCCTGTTTACACGCCTCCACACCAATTGCCGTTGCCAAATGTGTCTTTCCTGTCCCTACGGGACCAAGCAATATGGCATTTTCCTTGCGTTCTACAAATGAGGCTCTCTTCAACTCCTCAATCGTGACGCTATCAGGTAACGAAACCGACTCAAAGGAGTACCCTTCAAAGGTCTTTATCTGTGTAAATCTGGCTTTCTGCAACAATCGTCGAATTTTTCCCTGCTCACGGGAACTTCGTTCCGAAGATAGCACCGCATGAAGAAATTGAGTCGGGTGTTCAAATGGAACTTGTTCATAGATATTCATAACATGGGCTAATCTCATCTGTTTGCAAAGTTGACGTAATTCTTCTTTCATTTTCGCACCTCTGTCCGTTGAAGTTGATCATACCTCGTTAGATTTGGCTGATATCCAACGAAAACAGATGGTGTGCGACTGTCTTTCATAGGTGCTGGAATGATCTCAGGATGACGTAAACGGTACAGAACATGCTCCAACCGACTCGCATCATCTTGATTTTCTTGCGTAAGGCATCTTTCAATCTCCTCGATCTGATAGGTTTTTAGCATCCGAATGATCCAGCCAATTCTTGTTTTGCGGCTTTTCCCTTCAACAGATTGTAGAAAAGCTTTTGTTTGTCTGGGAAGGAAAGCAAGAACAGAACTGTAGTCTAGAGCTTTTGGCTTACTATAAAGTGGTTGTAACAGTGTTTGAAGGTCAACTGGAACCGGTTCATCCATATATCCTCTTGGTAGTGTAATCAGCACTTCGTAGTCATCATTAAGGACATCTACCTTGTTCCACCAATACTTCACCCATACTCGTTCGTGAGAACGAATGGAAGGAATCTTTACTGTTTTTTGATCAATGAGAACCTCACCATATCCATTGGCTTTTACGAATTCTAAACGGAAAGCTTCATAAGGTACGAGAGGAAGTACAAGAAGTTTGATTTTCTCTTGCTCCCAAAGGTCTTTCTGTAAGACTCTCTTCGCATAATGGGGTCTTCTCAGATCATCAAGGGCTTGCTGATTGATGATTTTCTGTAGATGTTCCAAATCATTGGCTACAGGTAATGGAACACACCAATTTCTTCGAGCATAGCCTACTTTATTCTCAACATGCCCTTTTTCGTTCCCTTGAGCTGGGTTGCAAAAGACAGGCTGGAAGCGATAATGGAGAGCAAATCGCTGAGATTCCTCTGTAAGCTTTCTCTTTCCATCGGTTCCTACAGATACAACAGCTGCTGAAAGATTATCAAACCAGATTCGATTAGGTACTCCACACTCATTTCAAATAACTGTCGTAACCCTTCCAAAAAACACTCGGTGTTCTCCTTCGGAGTAACAAAGACAAATGCAGCATTGCTGTAAGGGTAGGAGAGGATCAACATTTTCCGCTCTATCAGTTCACCACCGATGATCGCTTGAAATGTTCCAAAGTCCGCCTGGGCTTCTCCCCCTGGATGTTCTAAACGAACATAAGGCTCCGATTTTTCGATTTGCAGTTCTGATTTCCGTTTGGCAACATAGTACCGTACGGTACGATCTGATCCTGCAAAGCCAAATTCGAAAACAAGACGATCATAGATACGTTTTGCTGTGTGTCGCTGTTTTTTGGGGCGGGTTTGATCTTCAATGAGCCAGGTATCCACCTGCTCACGGTAAGCTTCCATGATAGGGAATTTTCCTCGAAGAGGAGGTTCTGCTTTGTTCCAATCCGAACAATCTGCATATTTCTTCGCCGTTCTCCAGTTAACACCAGTTTGCTCCGCAATCTGGGAGATAGATTGATCTTTTACATCTCGTAAGTATTTGATATAGTGTTGTTGAGCCATTGCCAGCATTCCTTTCATCCCTCTCCTATCTGTTCCGCAAATAGAAGAGTAGAGGGTTGTTTAG